>JADZDJ010000096.1 GCA_020851115.1 Pirellulales bacterium | reverse complement strand
ACTCATTGGAACCACACCAAGCGGCTGTTGCTGAAGTTCTTCGGCGAAAACAGGCCGCTGCCGAGCATTACGGCGGGCGATGCAAAGGACTTTGAGCGCTGGCTACAAACCGCCGAAGCCCGCGAACTGCGGCATACCAATACCAAGGCCCATGAAGGGCTGGCGGCCAACACGGCGAGAAAGCGTATCGGCAACGCCAAGCAATTCTTTCAGGATGCCGTAAACCGCGAAGCAATATTGAGAAATCCGTTCGCCGAGTTGAAGGGTGCGGTCGGCAGCAATCGCGCGCGGGATTACTTCCTGAGCCGCAAGGATGCGGAAAAAATTCTGGAATCCTGCCCCGATGCCCAGTGGCGGCTACTGTTCGCCCTGTCGCGGTTCGGCGGGCTGCGATGCCCGTCGGAACACTTGGGGCTTCGATGGACCGACGTAAATTGGGAACTGGGTAGACTAACAGTTCATTCGCCCAAAACCGCCCACCACGAAGGGAAGGGCGAGCGAACGATTCCAATTTTCCCTGAACTTCGACCGCACCTAGAGCAGGTCTGGGAGCAAGCCGAGCCGGGTACATTTTGGGTTATCACTCGGTATCGCGACTCCAACACCAACATGAGAACGCACCTAGAACGCATCGTTCGCCGGGCGGGTTTGAAACCGTGGCCAAAGCTGTTTCAAAATTTGAGGGCAACCAGAGCGACCGAACTGGCCAGCGAATTTCCCGCACACGTCGCGGCTGCCTGGATGGGGCATAGCACGCTGGTTGCAAACAAACATTATTGGCAAGTGACCGACGACGACTTTGCGAGAGCCGCAACAAGAGGGGAAAACGAAGGGGACAATAAAGCGGCGCAAAAAGCGGCGCAGCAAGTACGTGTTTCCTGTCGCAACGAGCAGCAAGTGTTTAGTACTGACATTGAAAAACCCCTAGTTTTTCCGAGTAATGCGACATCTTGCGATACCCTGCTAACAGGGGGAGTGGGCGGTACAGGACTCGAACCTGTGACCCCAAGCTTGTCGAGCTTGTGCTCTAACCAACTGAGCTAACCGCCCGTTACTCCAATCCACGGAATCTTCATTCACTGAATGCGCCAGGCTCGCAACAAATGCAGCACTCGAGGCAAGTGTGATGATGTTTGCCGTGGAAATTTCCTTATATTACACTACCAGAGTAGGCGGACCAGAGCGTTATCAATCTCTACGCTATCTCGGCTCTGTCGACCTCGCTCAATGAAAAAATATCACCTCTGAATGCTTCGCCGTCAACCCATCGTCGACGAAACAACGTGCCACGCAGCATTGTGTCCGTTTTTAAACCATCCAAAAAGGCATTGCCGATATGACTTGCATTCGACGTTGCCCTCGCTCCACGAGTCCACGAGCGATTACCGCAGTGCGTGACCGTGTTGCCGCCATTAGGTTCGTTCGGGCAGTAACCAAGGTGCGAGATTTACCGTCGTCCAAGTCCACACGATGCTCGGTTTCGCCCACTTGCGACGGATTGACTTTATGCGGAGAATCTTAAAGAGGTAGAAGCCGTGCCGGGGCGATTTGTCCGGGGTTCCTTTTCGTTTTTTACCAAAAGTCATCCGCGCTTCGTCAAGCGGCTGCTGTCAGGCTAGACGTCCACTCGAAGTTTATTCCATCGCGGTGGGAGAGTGATCGTTACTCCCGATTCCGAAAATTCTGGGCTATCGCCAGTCGTCGTAGGCAGACAATGTCGGCCGATCTGTTGCTAATCGATCGAATTCGCGCCACCGATGAAGCGGCTTGGAACGAATTGATTGCGCGCTACGAAGGACGATTATTGGCGTTCGTCGAAAGCCGGCTCAAGCGTCGCGATTCGGCGGAAGACATTGTCCAGGAAACATTCATTGGATTCCTCACGAGCCTGCCCAATTTCGATTCCACTCAATCGCTGGAAAGCTACCTGTTTTCGATTGCCGCGCATAAGATGACCGATCACATGCGCCGTGAAGGGCGGCGACCGACGTTGCCGCTATCGGTAGGAAAATCATCCGGTGGCGAGTGGAATCTGCCGGCAAATGAGCGGACAGCTAGCGCCATTTGCCGCAGCGGCGAGCGGCGAGCGTTGGAGTCGACGGCATTGGCCGCGGCGATGCGGGAGCACGTCAATCGCTGGCGCACTCGCGGTGAGTGGTGGAAAATACAATGCGTCGAATTGCTGTTTGTCCGCGGGCGGGCAAATAAAGACGTCGCTGATCGGCTCGGCATATCCGAACAGCAGGTCGCCAATCAGAAATTCGACTTCATCGCGCGGATGAATGCGCTGCTGGCGCGGCAAGATCTGTCGCCGGATATATTTCCAGAATTAAACAGTGGTGGGGCATGAAATACTCGACCAGCGAACTCAGTGCGTATCTCGACGAGGCGCTGCCGGTTGACGCAATGGCCGCGATCGAGATGGCCTTGCGCGGCGATGCTGGCTTGATTGAACAACTTGCAGAACTTTCCGCACGGCGCGATGCTGGCGTCCACTCGCTGGGAGAAATTTGGCGTCGCCACCGATTAAGCTGCCCCTCGCGAGAGCAGCTTGGCAGCCATTTGCTCGGTGTGCTTTCCGATGAGGAATCGGACTACATCACGTTTCACCTAGTGGAAATCGGCTGCCGCTACTGCACGGCTAACGTCGAAGATTTAAAACGCCAGCAGGCTGAAGTGGCTGAGCGAGCCGCAATTCGACGCCATCGCTATTTTCAATCGAGCGCCGGACATTTGCGAGCGGTGAAGGCGTAACGATGTCAGCCTCTGGCGGCGACAGTAAGCAACGGCGTTGGGCATGCCAGTTGCCCAACAATTGTCGCGCGCCGCGGCGTGCGATGCCGTTGCACGCCTCATGGGGCAGCCATCAGAGCCTGTAATCGGTCGCACGGGGCGCGACGCGCGAATGCTGTTGGCTTGGCAGGAAACTTCACCGAATTACCAGCGAAACCCCATGCCAAAGTTGGATCCTCGATAGTAAAACGAGTTCTGCGGCCAATATGCGGAATAGGGCTGCGAATAGATCGCGCCGCCTGGATAGGCGTACGGGTAATAAAACACGGGTGGTCGGTAGTAGTTGTAATACGCACGGCCGTAACCGCCGTGGCCGTGTGGGCCGCATCCGTGATGGTGCCCCCATCCGCCTGCCTGTGCCGAACTTGCGGCCATTCCGATAGCCACCACTGCAACCGCAGCCAAAAAGAGCCGTTTCATGGGTTTGTCTCCCTGGGTCGAAGAATAATCCATTGATTTGCCATAGCTCCGACTTCATGTCGAATCTGACTTACTTGCAATGCAGTTCCCATGCCAAATCTTCGGCTTAGTTCATAAGCCAATACCCAGAAATAGCTTATAGCTTTAAGTTGAAGCCAGCTTTCGATCCACGAGATAGCCAAGTGTAGCGTTTATGACTGCAAGCCAATTTGTCACAATGATGGCGCGCGATGGCCGGTGGCTTGCAAGCTCGATTTCATCTTGCCGACGGAGCCGAATTGTTTAACCATTCATATTGTTTAACCATTCATGGAGATGCGAATGTCCCAAGAACCAACGAACGATGACGCCGCCCGTAGAATTCAGCGCCGCCTGTTGATCGGTCTAACAATTGCAATTCTCGTTTGGGGTGGGTTTTTGGCAATCGGCTCGTTCTTGGGGGGCGTCAACTTACGCGGTGGCGCAGGTCGCGGCCTGGTGATCTTCGGCTGCGTATCGTTTTTCTTGGCATTTTGGTGGATGTTGCTCTTGATGCGAAAACAACAGGGACCGCACGATCGTGCTTAATCAATTGGTTTCTGAACCGAGGCAGAGGCTTAAATGACGACTAGCTTGAAATCAATCGCGGCTGCCGAAACTTCGGTAGCCCACGAGCGAACTCGTTCGATCACTGGGATGTCGATCGGCGAATACCTGATTCGCCGATTGCAAGATTACGGAGTGCGGCACGTGTTCGGCATTCCGGGCGACTATGTATTGAACTTCTACAAGCAGCTCGACGAAAGCCCGATCGACGTGGTGAATTGCACGCGCGAGGACTGCGCCGGATTTGCCGCCGACGCTTATGCGCGCGTGAATGGCATGGGCGCAGTCTGCGTGACCTATTGCGTCGGTGGACTCAGTCTTTGTAATTCGATTGCCGGTGCCTATGCCGAGAAATCACCGGTGGTTGTGATCAGCGGAGCGCCAGGGTTGGGCGAGCGAATCAACAACCCACTCTTGCACCACAAAGTGCGGAATTTCAACACGCAATTTGAAGTCTTCGAAAAGTTGTGCGTGGCCTGCGCCGATCTCAGCGATCCGAGAGAGGCGTTTCGCGAAATCGACCGTGCGCTCGATGCGGCCGCACGGCAAAAGCGGCCGGTGTATATCGAACTTCCGCGCGATCAAGTCAATCTTGTGCCGGAAGTTCCGCACGAGTATCGCTGTAACAAAAACGACAGCGACCACGATGCATTACAGGAAGCCGTGGAAGAGGCCGCCCATTGGATTTCCAGCAGTCAAAAGTCGGTCATCATCGCCGGCGTTGAGATTCACCGCTTCGGCCTGCAAGACGACGTGCTGGCGCTGGCAGAAAATTCGAAGATTGCGATCGCCGCGACAATGCTCGGCAAGAGCGTCGTCAGCGAAATTCATCCGCTCTATGTGGGATTATACGAAGGAGCAATGGGTCGAGATGAAGTCACCCAATTTGTCGAACAGAGCGATTGCGTGATCCTACTGGGCACGTTTATGACCGACATCAACCTCGGCATTTACACGGCGAATCTCGATCCGGCCAAGTGCATCTACGCCACCAGCGAGCAGTTGCGAATCCGGCATCATCATTTTCATGGCGTACAACTCGGCGACTTTATTCGTGCGCTCGCCGAACGCAGGCCGACCCCGCCGCAGCGAACGCTGCCGTCGCGACCGAAGGCCAGCGGCGAAAAATTTGCGGTACATCGCGATGCCCCCGTCTCGATGGCTCGGCTGACGGCGCGAATCAACGAGATGCTGAATGATGAGACCGTGGTGATTGCCGACATCGGCGACTCGCTATTTGCCGCCACAGAACTCGTCGTCCCGCAGCGCGCCGATTTTATTTCGCCAGCTTATTACACTTCCATGGGTTTTTCGGTGCCGGCGGCCGTGGGTGTACACATGGCGCAGCCGAGTTGCCGGCCGATTGTGATCGTCGGCGACGGGGCATTCCAAATGACCGGCATGGAACTCTCGACGCTGGTGCGGCACAAGCTGCCGACGATCATCGTCCTGCTCGACAACGGCGGCTTCGGCACCGAGCGATTTTTGCACCCCAATTGCAATTTCAACGATGTACAGGCGTGGGCCTATCACCGACTACCTGATGTGCTGGGCGGTGGAAAGGGGTATTACGTGCAAACCGAGGGAGAACTCGACGAAGCGCTCAACGCCGCGTGGGCCGACCTTTCAGGCCCGAGCTTGTTGCAAGTGCGGATTGCTCCGCACGATATTAGCAAAGGGCTCACGCGACTGGCCGAAAGACTGAGCAAGAAAATCTAGCGTGCGGCGATCACTTCTTCGCAGCGCCTTTGGAAGTGGCACCACCCTTGGCGGCAGGAGTACCGGCCTTGGCCGCCGGAGCAGCAGCGCCTGCGGCCGGAGCAGCAGCGCCCGCGGATCCTTCAGCGCCTTCTTCTTCCTTCTTTTTCTTTTTCTTCTTCATCGTCAGTTTGTAGACCCGCACCTTTGGCAGGCCGAGTGCGCTGGACAATTCATTCCAGCGCTCTGACTCTTTGAGCTTCGTGATGCGGTCGGCGCGACTGAGCACGCTCTTCGCTTTCACACTTCCACGGCGAATCTGCAGGCTTTTATCGAGAGTCATAACAATTAAATCGTTTGCCCGTATGGGAATTCTGGCCGGCTCGTTCGTAAGGCGATGTCGTCGTAAACCGCTCAATATAAAGTAGTTATCAATGTTTGGCAAGGCAGGCGTTTGGCAAGGCAGGCGTTTGGCAAGGCAGGCGTTTGGCAAGGCAGGCGTTTGGCAAGGCAGGCGATGCAAAGTGTGTGGCCAGGGACGTAGATAGCTGTTCTTTGTGGTGTCGTTTGTTGGTATAGGATGCGGGAATATTCGGAAACGAGATGACTGTAAGTCCAAAGAGGGACGCGAGATGACACACGAACAGCGGATCGAGCGGAAGCGGAAGCAGGTGGAGGAACCGGCGCAGATTTGGGGCGAATTGGTGGCCCACGAGACGTTCGACAGAGTTATTGTCAATCGTTGTGTTCTGAGAGTATTTCAGGCGGCGTCCTGCATGATTCCGTCGATGAACGTTTTTCCGTTGAGTAAATGAACGATGTGTTCGTGTCCGTTGAGCCGTCGCCATCGCTTCTGAGCAGCCTGGGCGAGCTTGAACATCATGGCCAGCTTCGCCTTGAAGGCGCCACCAAATACCCGCCGCTTCCTGGTCACTGCTCAACCTCCAATTCAATACCCTGCTAACGGGTGATATGCCTGTCTTATTGAACTGTCCAGTTTTGGGGGTACACCTCAGCCTGCTTCTAAAACCCTGATCCAGACGTGCATGATAGTCAAATCGGGCTAACTCCTTAATTTTGCGGATGGTAGTGCAAGATTCCGTCTTGCGCTCCAGATGGGTGAGCAGGTCGGCCCAAAGCTCCCCGCGAAGGGTTGCTTACACTGCTAGCAGGCACGCGTTTACAGTTTGAGTCATTACTTCACTACAAAATTTACCAGCCGACCTGGCACCACGATCGTTTTCACCACCGACTTCCCTGCCAGTTGCTCGGCGATTTTTCCATCCGCTCGGGCCGCGGCTTCGAGCGCGGCTTGATTGCTTTCCGCCGGTACGTTCACTTTACCTCGCAGCTTACCGTTGACCTGCACGGGGACTTCAATCGTGTCTTCGTGCAGCCAGCGTTCGTCGGTCTTTGGCCAGGACTCGTAGGCTAGCGTTTTTTGGTGACCGAGAAGTTGCCACAATTCTTCCGCAAGATGCGGGGCAAAGGGCGCGAGCAGCAGCACGAGTTTTTCCATCGCCTCGCGCGGACGGATTTCCTGCTTGGTGAAATAGTTCGTGAACTCCATCATGCGGGCGATCGCCGTATTGAAATCGAGCCGCCCGATATCGGCGGTTACCGCAGCAATGGTCTTATGCAGCACGCGATTTTGTTCGTCGGTCGGCGGAAGATTTTGCACCAACGGATTTAGCTCAACCTGTTCGGCCCGCTCGGCCACGATCAGCCGCCACACGCGGTCGAGGAACCCGCGAACGCCGTTCACACCAGTCATGCTCCAAGGCTTGGTGGCTTCGAGTGGACCCATGAACATTTCATACAGTCGAAGCGCATCGGCGCCATACTCCTTCACCACATGATCTGGGTTCACGACGTTGCCGCGCGCCTTCGACATTTTGTAGGCACGGCTATCGACGCGAATTCTCGGGTCGGCCGAGAGCACAAACGATTCCCCGTGCTTTTCGACCGTTTCAGCCTGCACGCGCACCGCAGTTGCCAATTGGCCGGTCTTTTTATCGACCGGCTTGTTCTCGTCGTTCAGCTTCACGTCACCGGCGCTCAGCCAGCCCCCTTCGGCTTTCCGATAGCCGGTGAATTCCATCTCGCCCAGAATCATCCCCTGATTCACCAGCTTCATGAACGGTTCGGGCATCGACACATCGCCGCGGTCGAACAGCACCTTGTGCCAGAACCGCGAATAGAGCAGATGCAGCACAGCATGTTCCGCCCCGCCGATGTAAAGATCGACGGGCATCCAAGCCTTTTCAATCGCCGGATCAACCAGTGCTTGGTCAGTCTGATTGTCGAGAAATCTCAAATAATACCAACACGACCCAGCCCACTGCGGCATCGTGTTCGTTTCGCGCTTGTACTTTTTGCCATCGATCGTCACATAGAGCCAATGGTGCGGGGCTTTGTTGAGCGGCGGCTTCGGCTCGCCCAGCGGCTTGAAATCGGCCAGCTCCGGCAGATTCACCGGCAGTTGCTCGACCGGCACCGTGCGCAGCATCCCTGTTGGCTCGCCGCGCTCGTCGAGTTCATGCAAAATCGGAAACGGCTCGCCCCAAAATCGCTGGCGGCTGAACAGCCAATCGCGGAGTTTGTAATTGACGGCAGCGCGGCCGAGGCCGTTGGTCGTAAGATCGGCCGCGATCTTTCGCTTGAACTCCGGCGTCGTTAAGCCGTTGTATTCACCGCTATTCATCGCGACGCCGTCTGCCACAAACGCTTCTTGCGCATCGCTTCCGCCATCAACCACCGGAACAATTGGCAACTTAAATGCCTTTGCAAATTCAAAATCGCGCTCATCGTGCGCGGGCACGGCCATGATCGCTCCTGTGCCGTAACTAATGAGCACGTAATCAGCAATCCAAATAGGAATCGCCTCGCCGTTGACCGGATTGATCGCGTGGGCTCCGGTAAATACGCCGGACTTTGTTTTTGCGAGTTCCGTGCGATCGAGATCACTCTTCCGCGCCGCTTGTTCGCAATATGCCTTAACGGCTGATGATTGCTCTGGCATCGTAAGCCGCTCGACGAACGGGTGCTCTGGTGCGATCACCATGTAGGTTGCGCCGAAGAGCGTATCTGGGCGCGTCGTATAGATGCGCAGCACGTCATCCGCGGGCGTTGCTGGAAATCCCGTTTTAGCGCGGTCGTTCTTCCACGCGGCAAATTCATCCTCTGCTCCCTTACGGTCGCGGATCGCCGGGCCGATGTAGAAATCGACTTCCGCCCCTGTGCTCCGCCCAATCCAATCACATTGCAGCTTCTTAATGCTCGCCGGCCAATCGACGAGCGTCAGATCCTTTTCCAATCGATCCGCATATGCCGTAATCCGCAGCATCCACTGTCGCAGCGGAATTCGCACCACTGGATGTCCGCCGCGCTCGCTCACGCCACCGACCACTTCCTCATTCGCCAGCACCGTCCCCAGCGCAGGGCACCAATTCACCGGCGCTTCGTGCTGATACGCCAGCCGGTGCGAATCTTGATACTGTCGCACTACGTTCTCTCCGGCCGCGCGCACTTCCGCCGGAATCGGCAGTTCACCCATCGGCCGGCCGCGCTGCTCGGCGGCATCGAACCACGTATCGAACAGCACCAGAAAAATCCGCTGCGTCCATTTGAAATAGCCGGGGTCGGTCGTCGCCAGCTCGCGCTCCCAATCGTAGCTGAAGCCAAGCATCTTCAGTTGCCGCCGAAAGTTCGCAATGTTCTTCTCTGTCGATTCCCGTGGGGGGATTCCCTTCTTGATCGCCGCCTCTTCGGCCGGCAACCCAAACGCGTCGAACCCCATCGGATGCATCACTGACTTCCCCTGCATCCGCGCAAACCGGCAGACAATATCGGTGGCCGTATAACCCTCAGGATGCCCCACGTGCAGTCCATCGCCGCTCGGGTACGGAAACATGTCGAGCACATACATCTTCTCGCCCGTGGGCATCCGCGGCGTGGCAAACGTGCGGTGTTGCTCCCAATACTGCTGCCACTTCGGCTCGATCACGGCAGGGTTATAACGAGGCATGATGGTCCATTGCTAAAGTCCAGGAGCGTTCGGTAAAACCACGAATTCTAATCCCTCTCAACGAGCGTATCAAAGGGCGATTGGTTTGTCGCAGGCTCCGCTAACCGAGAGCAATAGCCGAAAACCGCCGTTCTTAAAAAATCGAGGAATAGAGAACCAGCAGCAGCTTCAACCCACTTTGGCAAACCGATATGATAGCGCCGCGAACGACTCGCGGAGCCAGATGGCGTTCGACGGATGGCAGGAATCATGCAACGCCTCGATCAGATCATTCGACCGGCCCATGCGCTCAGGATGCTCCTCTGCCGCGCCACGCCTGAGGTTTGCGGCCAGCTCGCCGATCTGATCTATCCACCGCGGTGCGCTTGGTGCCGGGGCGATATTCACTCGGCCTCCGACACAATCGCCTTGTGCCATGACTGCCGCGCGAAACTTGCTCCGCCTCTTGAGCATCGCTGCCAACGGTGCAGCGCGGCAATTGCCTATCTGCCGGAAGTCGGCGAAGATTGCATTCATTGCCGCGCGAGCCAATTTCGCTTTCACCGCGTGGTAGCGCTCGGTAACTATCGCCTCGACTTGCGCAGGGCGATTTTGGAAACAAAGCATCGGTCGGGCGAGATCTTAGCGCAATCGCTTACCCAATTGCTCCTGGAGCGGCGCAGGGGGTCGCTCGGCGAACTGAATGCGGAAATTGTCGTGCCCGTTGCGATGCATTGGCGCCGGCGATTGCGGCGCGGGACCAACGGCCCCGAATTGATGGCCGCCGCGCTGGCGCGGAATCTTCAGTTGCCTTTTGCAGCCGGTGCGCTCTATCGATCCAAGTACACCCGCCGACAATCGGAATCGACCCTGCGCGAGCGCCGCGTGAACCAGCGTAATTCTTTCCGCGTTCGCCGCGCGAAACAGATCGCAGGCCGCCGGGTGTTGCTCGTGGATGATGTGCTCACGACGGGTGCAACATGCAACGCTGCATCCAAAGCATTACTCGCAGCCGGCGCGGCCTCTGTCGTCGTCGCAGTATTCGCCCGTGCGGTGGGAGACGATGTCCTGTAAACTGAATGCAACCATCCCATCCTTTATCCGTTCACCCGACGCCCGTTCATGGCGGACCCGCACGCTCCACGCCACATCCTTCGCAAGCCGCGAAAATTTCGCGGTGCAGTGCTGCGCGGACTGACGTTGCTGCTGCCGCCGATTCTGACGATTGTGATATTGCTCTGGGCTGCCACCACGATCGATGCCTACCTGCTAGCGCCGATCCAAGCTGCCGCGCGGGAGACTCTCGCCTGGACGATCGGCGACGTACGCAGCCTGCCGCGCGGTGAAGACCCTACCAAAATCACGATTACGATCGATGGCCACCCCTACGTGCGACTGGCCAGCGGCCAGTACGTTCCCCGCGACGTCGTCGCTTGGCTTCGCGAATACGTCCCTAGCCTGCCGCTGCCCGCCAACGGCGCCGAAGTGTATCGCCGCTATGTCGAATCGCGGTTCTTGAAGCCGCAATATGTGGTTCCCGCCTTCCTGGGCCTCTTTGTGTTGGTGCTCTACTTTCTGGGAAAATTCCTGGCCGGCGAGATCGGCCGGTTGTTCGATTGGGGCATTTTGCGTTTGCCGATGGTGCGCAAGGTCTACGGCTCGGTGAAGCAAGTGACCGATTTCGTTTTCGGCGAACAGACGCATGTGGAATTCAAGCGAGTCGTGGTCATCGAATATCCGCGCAAGGGACTGTGGAGCATCGGGCTGGTGACTGGTGAAGGGATGCTCGATGTCAGCGCCGCGGCCAACGAACCCTGTGTCTCCATTGTTTTGCCCACTTCGCCGGCCATCTTTACCGTGAAAACAGTGATGGTTCCCAAGAGCAAGACCTACGACGTCAAGATGACCATCGATCAAGCCCTGCAATTTGTCATCAGTTGCGGAGTCGTCGTGCCGCCACATCAATTGCCAAGTTTGCTGATCGACAAAACCCCTACGACCGCTGAATCGGAGCCACGCCCGTCATGAAACAGTTGCAACGACTGACATTGCGCTGCCTAACGGGTGAAGCTAGAAAATGCGCCACCGTAAATTGGAATGAGGATCTTGAATCTCAGTGGAAATGAGAAATGATCTGGGCAGTCACTGCCCGTCAGGGCTCGACGACCTTCGCATTTCCGCCACCTGCCGCCTGCCAGCTTCGCTATGCAACCATTCGCCCGCACCAAGATTGTCGCCACGGTCGGCCCAGCTTGCCGCGACGAGGCCATGCTCGCGGAATTGATTGGAACTGGGGTCGATGTTTTCCGGCTCAACATGGCGCATGCCGACGCGGCGGAGCACAGCGAATCGCTCGCGCGAATTCGGCGAGCGAGCACGCAATTGGGCCGGCCGGTCGCGGTGATGGTCGATCTGGCGGGTCCGAAAATTCGCCTTGGCCAATTGCCCGGAGGAGCTTTGGAGTTGCTCGATGGTCAGCGCATCGACTTCGTGCAGGGCGAATGTGCCGTAGCGCCTGGGCAGTTGACGTCAAACTACCCGCGGCTCATCGACGAATTGCAAATTGGCGATCCGGTAATCCTCGCCGATGGCACGGTGAGTTTGCGGGTCGAAGAGCGCCATCCGCAGATGGCCCGTTGCCGGGTCGTGCAGCCGGGATTGATCCGCGGCCGGCAAGGAATCAATCTGCCAGGCGTAAAGCTCAGGGTAGCGGCCATGAGCGATGCCGATTGGCAACATGCCGAGTGGGCGGCCACCAGTGGCATCGACTTTGTCAGCCTCAGCTTCGTCCGCGCGGCCGACGATGTGCGGTTGCTCAAACAGCGCTTGCGGTCGTGGAATTCGAACGCCAAAGTGGTGGCAAAGATCGAGAAGCAAGAAGCGCTCGATCAATTGCCAGCGATTGTCGATGCCGCCGACGCGGTGATGGTCGCCCGCGGCGACCTGGGCGTCGAAATCGACGTCGCCCGCGTGCCAATGGTTCAAAAAGAGATCGTGGCGCTCTGCAACCGGCGGCAAAAACCGGTGATGATCGCTACCCAAATGCTCGACTCGATGCAGCAGTCGCGTCGGCCAACGCGAGCCGAAGCCACAGATGTCGCCAATGCCATCCTCGACGGTGCCGACGCATGCATGCTCAGCGGCGAGACCGCAATCGGCAAGTATCCCAGGGAAGCGGTCGCCATGATGCAACGGATTGCCGAGGCAACGGAATCGTCGCCGGCCTTTGCCGCCGCGCGCGAGGCCGAAGTCACATCGTCGCTGGAAGGCTTGCACCCGATTACCCACGCCGTGGTACGCGGCGTTTCGCACATGGCTGCGACACTCCAGGCGAAATTGATCGTCGTCGCCAGTCGCAGCGGCCTGACGGCATTGGCCCTGTCGAAACAACGCTGCCTTACGCCGACGGTCGGAGTATGCGACGATGTCGGCACGCTGCGGCAGATGTGCCTTTATTGGGGCGTGATGCCGCTGGCCGGCGCGCCGGTAAGCGATCACGCGGCACTGCTACAATTCGTCAGCCGCTGGGGCTGCGAATCGGGCTTGCTGGCGGCCCGCGACCGTCTGATTCTCGTCGTGGGAACGGGGCTGGAAAGGGGCGGCCATAACATGGCACTGGTCCACGAAGTGGCGTAATTTCCAATCCTCAATCCTTGGCGACACGTTGACACGTTACACGAGGAAAAATCACTCCTTGACACCTTGCGGTAGCAAACCTAGATTGATTGGTTCAAATCAATTGGCTAGCCGTCACGGTGGGGGTTTGCCGATCTGTTGGCAGGCGCAAGTTGTTTATCCGCAGGAAGTTATCATGGCTGTCCCAAAGAGGCGTCAATCGAACCAAAAAACAGGCAGCCGGCGGGCGCACGACCATAAAAAGCCCAGGCAACTGACGTTCTGCTCGCAGTGCAGCCAAGCGGTGCCAACGCATGTGATCTGTCCAAAGTGTGGGCATTACATGGGGCGCACGATGGTGGAAGCCGCGGAGTAGCTGAGAACATGCCTGGCCGTCGGATTGTCGGGTGACAGGCATTCGATTCCAATCGCGTTTGGCTACGGCGGTTCTATTACCTGACCCCATCGATCAAGATCCTCCACTACTTCTCTCTCGCCATGCCCACCGCCTTTTTGTTTCCCGGCCAAGGCGCTCAATCGGTAGGCATGGGGCGCGAACTAGCGGCCAATGTGCCGGCGGCAAAATCGATTTACGATCGCGCATCGAAGGTTCTGGGTTACGACATCGCTGAAGTTTGCTTCGACGGGCCGGCCGAGAAGCTCGATTTGACGGTTTATAGCCAGCCTGCGCTATTTGTGACTTCGGTAGCGGCGCTGGCAGCCATCAACGAGAAGTTCAACGACGCCGTCGAGAGTT
Organism: Pirellulales bacterium; assembly: GCA_020851115.1. Taxonomy (GTDB): domain Bacteria; phylum Planctomycetota; class Planctomycetia; order Pirellulales; family JADZDJ01; genus JADZDJ01. The sequence goes on along the minus strand of JADZDJ010000096.1, from coordinate 2,542 downwards.
GCGGCTATGCGGCGGGATTAAGCCTTGGAGAATATACGGCGAATTTTTTCGCCGGCGTGATCGATTTTGAAGACGCCCTGCGGATCGTTGCCGAGCGCGGCGCGGCCGTGCAAGCCGCGGCCGATGCTGTTCCAGGCGGCATGGTCAGTATTTTGGGTCTGGAACGCGATCGAGTAGAACAGCTTTGCGCTGAGGCGGCACAAGGCGAGGTTCTGCAACTGGCGAACCTGCTTTGCCCCGGCAACCTCGTGGTCTCGGGAACCAAAGCAGCGTGCGAACGCATCGCGAAAGCCGCCGAGGCAGCCGGCGCGATGAAAACGGTTCCGCTCGCTGTGGCGGGGGCATTTCATACGACACTCATCCAGCCGGCCGTTGAACGACTGTCGAACGCGCTAAAAAACGTGCGAATGAAGCAACCGCGAATCCCCGTTGTTTCCAACGTCGATGCCCTGCCGCACGACGACCCGGAAGAAATTCGCCACCTGCTCGTACAGCAGGTGGTCAGCCCCGTGCGCTGGGAAGATTCGATGCGTTGGCTCATCGGCAGGGGAGTCAACCAATGCTTTGAAGTCGGCCCTGGGCGCGTGCTGCGCGGGCTGATGAAGCGGATTGATCGAAAGTTGGAATGTCGCGGCGTGATGGATGCGTGAGATGGGAAAAACGCGCGTCAACCGCGACTGAGTTTGGGATCGCCAATCGAGGGAATTCTCAAGATGAGAGATTGTTATGAGTACTGACGCCACTGCGCTACGCTTGACTGTCGATTTATCCGGCCAAGTGGCTTTGGTCACCGGCGCTTCGCGCGGGATTGGTAAATCTATTGCCTTGGGACTGGGTCGCTGTGGGGCGAAGGTGGCTTGCGTAGCACGCGATACGGCCAAGCTGTCCGAGACGGTGGCCGCGATCGTTGGTGCCGGAGGACAAGCGGAAGCATTTGCCTGCGACGTGACCAATGGCGAAGCGGTGCAGCAGCTTGTCGAAACGATTGCCGAGAAATGGGGCCGCCTCGATGTTCTGGTGAACAACGCCGGAATCACCCGCGATACGCTGCTGCCGCGTATGGGAGACGATCAATGGGACGATGTCATGAATACGAACCTGCGCGGCGCGTTCCTGTTTACGCGCGCGGCGACGCGGCCGATGATGTCGCAGCGCTACGGGCGAATTATCAATATTTCCAGCGTTTCCGGTTTGATTGGCAACGCTGGGCAAGCGAACTATTCGGCCTCGAAGGCCGGGCTGATTGGTTTCACCCGAACGGTGTCGAAGGAACTGGCCGGACGAAAAATTACCGTGAACGCCATCGCTCCAGGATTTATCGAAAGCGAAATGACCGCAGCCTTAGGAGCGGCGCTGCAAGACCAGGTAAAGACCCGCATTCCGGCAAAACGCCTCGGTACTCCTGACGAAGTGGCCGACGTCGTGCTTTTTCTGGCTTCGCCGACGAGTAGTTACATTACTGGGCAGACGATTACGATCGACGGCGGACTGACGATGTAATTGGCAGATGGTCTCTTATGTTTCTCGCTGAACCGCCGCAGACGCCGTGGGATATCCACTTCGAGCTTTTCGGCGTTCGCGTGCGAATTTCGCCATTTTTCTGGTTGGGCACCGCGTTGCTGGGTTGGAGTTTCGCTAAAGCCGTCGCCCGAATTCCCGGGCTGAATGTCGGCCTTGGGCTAGTCATGTGGATTGCCGTGGTAATCGTCTCGATCCTCGTCCATGAATTCGGCCATGCGTTCGCGTTTCGATACTATGGCATCCATGCCGACGTGGCGCTTTATCAATTTGGTGGTTTAGCGATTCCTCGCAGTTCGCTTCATTTTGGACGGCAAGTCCGGTTGGGGTCGAAGGAGCACATCGTCGTTTCTGCCGCCGGTCCCGCTGCTTCGCTGCTATTGGGAATCTCGATCGGAGCGGTCTTTTTTGTCGGAGGATTTGCTATCCCCAATCCTTTGTGGTTTATTCCGCAATTGGATTTTCTCGACGACGGCAAGCCGCTGGTTCCGGCACTACGAGCGTTGTTGTTCGCAATTCTGTATGTCAACATCTGGTGGGCGCTGATGAACCTGCTTCCAGTCTATCCGCTGGATGGAGGTCAGATTTCGCGCGAACTGTTCGTGATGTCGAACGTTCAAACGGGCATAAAAAACTCGCTCATCCTCTCGACTGCCGTGGCGGCCGGCATCGCATTATGGGCGTTTTCGCGGCACGATAGCTATCTCGGCATCATGTTTGCGCTGCTCGGTTATTCCAGCTATCAGATTCTACAAGCCTATTCTAGCCGTGGCGGGTTCGGGGGCGGGTGGTGAAAGCGTATCCCTCTCCGCTCGTCCAAAATCCGGCTGGAAAGCATGCCCCGGCCTGAGCGGGCTAGGCGGAGCGCTCACTCAAGCCGTTGGGGCATCCTTCTGGCCTAGGAGTCTGTCCGCTTACCTCCAATTGGCCTGGAAAATAACGTGCGGATGCGCTAGCTTGGCGGTTTGTCACGTTGCATTTTCATTTGGGGTGGGGGGAGTGGTCAGGAATGGCTCGCAAGTTT
>JADZDJ010000095.1 GCA_020851115.1 Pirellulales bacterium | reverse complement strand
TGAACGGATAGGCTGGGCCGTCGTTGCCAGTCTCTTGCGGGTCGAAATAATCGCCTTCTTGTGTGAAAATTGGTGAGTCTTCCACGATGCTGGAGACATCCGATTCTGAGCCACCCTGATCGCTGAATTCTGAACCCTGTACTCTGTACCCGGAATTCTGAACTCTACCACTGACGACGACAGAATCTGACGATTTTGTGCCTGTGACGCCGCCATCGTAGTCGGACCAATGATTGGTCCTCGGCGTGCTGGGCCTGTCTTGTCGCCAAGTCTGGCCACTGCCAGTCCGTGGTGGTCGAGTTTGGAAATTGGGGGATTGTGCGCTGAGCGTTCCGGCACATAGCAGGATCGCTACACCAGCGGCGATAGAGTTCCAGGTCGCGAGTTTCACTCGTCGATCCTCCAAGCCGAAGTTGCAAATTGTTTCAAGTATTTCGGGCGTTGCGGTAGTGGCATCGTTGGTAAGATGAAATGTAGACCTCTCGCTCCGCGAGAGGCTTTTCGTCTCACGAAGCGTGACGTTTTCCTAAAACGATGTCACTGCCGTGCATTTCGGCCTGCCGTACCCACGGGTCAGACAATCTCACCTGACTGGGCCGACCAGAGCCGAAAAATCCGGTTTCCATGCTGTCCTCGCTTCCCCCCGAAAGCGCAGCCAGTCCGGTAATTCACTCCATTGATCGGAAGCGGAAAGGCTTACGCGATAGGAATAATCGCTAATATCGGCAAAATTTTTGAAATCGACCCAAATTATGCAATCGTCATACTCAGTAAATCCCGGTGGTAGCAGTGCTTGCAACAATCGGCCGCCAGGGTGCTGGTAGTCGCCTTGGGGCCTGTCTGCTACGATGCCAAATCGTTGCGAGATAACTCAAATCAGCCAAAAACCAAGCTCCATGTCCTTCGATTCCTATTCACCCTGCCCAGGCGGAACCGGGAAAAAGATCAAATTCTGCTGCCCCGATCTGGTCCAGGAACTCGATAAAGTGGCGCGACTTTTGGCGGGCGGGCAATCGGCCGCTTGCCTCGACTATCTCCGCAAGCTGGATGAGCAGTATCCCAACCGGTCGTGCTTGCAAGCAAATCGCTGCACTCTGGAAAGCATGATTGGCGACACGGAGGCGGCGAAATCGTCGGTAGAATCGTTTCTTGCCGCCGAGCCTGGAAATGCGATTGCGTTAGCGCTGAAGGCGATCCAACTTGCGCCGGAGGATCCGTTGGTCGCCGTTCAATGGCTACAAAAATCTTTGGATGCTGCCAGCCTTGAATTGCCAGCGCAAGTATATGAGGCTGCCAGAGTTGTAGCGCTGGAGTTGCTTGCCAAGGGCCATTACGTGCCAGCTCGCGCTCACGTTCAATTTCAAGTGGGTGTTACGGAGGGAAAAGAAGATAACGCTACAGCGATGCTGCTGCAGTTGGAACGGGCTCCAGCGGTGCCAACCATCTTGAAGGAACCACCTCGGCTGTCCGAACCGCCGAGTGGTGTGCCGTGGCAGGCCGAATTTCAAGCGGGAATCGATGCCGCAAAGCGCGGACGTTGGCAACTAGCGAATACTCTTTGGACGGCCCTGTCCAGCAAGCTTGCAGATTCGCCAGAGTTATGGCGGAACCTGGCCGCTATGCGCTCCAATTTGGGCGATTATCAAGGCGCGGCCGACGCCCTGCGAAAATTTGCTTCGTTGAATGTTGCACTGGACGATGCGATCGACGCTGAGGCGCTCGCTCAAACGTTGACCAAGGAAGACGCCTATGGTCAGGTGGACGAATTACGAGTTATCGTGTCTATCGGCAACGCCGAAGCCGCTCAAGAGAAGTTCGCCGCGGATCGACGGATCGAACGATGTGCGCTGGACGCTTCGGAGTGGGGCGAGGAAGACGGACCTCCGCCACGCGCAGGATATTTTTTGCTCGATCGCGAGTTGCCGGCAACCGGAGTTGGGCTGACTCGCGAAACCGTTCCGCATCATCTCGCCCAACTACTTTTGTTTGGCAAGCAGACCGATCGAGAAGCGCGGCTGGAATTAACCGCATTTCGACCTGAGTTGGATGTCGCACAAAAAATTTTGCGGGAAGTTCTGGGCGACTTGCTCGGTCCAGCGGAGGCGGAAGAAAAAATCGGCCATCTCACGCAAGTCGAGCATGCGCTGAGTTGGCATTGGCGCATGCCCGACGACACACCCGACGAGCTGCGCCGATCGCTGGTGGCTGAAGAACGCCGCGCGATCGTATTGGAGAAATGGCTCAAGATTCCGCAGCCGATGCTTGGTGGTCGCTCGCCTGAACAAGCGGCGAGCGAATCTCGATATCGGCTGCAACTGCTGGCATCGATTTACCTGTTACAATCGTCGGACACCGATAGCTCGACGGAAACCTACAACGAGCTGCGCCGCAAGCTTGGCTTGCCGGAGCAAGGCGATATTGACGCCACGGGGTTGGATACGAATCTCATTCCTCTTGCGCGGTTGGCCCGGTTGACGCCCGAAAGGCTTTCCGACGACCAATTGCAGAATGCGTTCAACCGCTCGGCAATCACCAACAATTCTTTGGCCACGCGGCGTCTGGCACCCGAAGTCGTTCGGCGGCCCAGCCTTTCGGTCGTGGAATCTCGACTGCCTGCGTATCGGCTGCTCGCCCGGATGGCGACCGATTCTGACGAAAGCTTACGGCTCATTGCGGAAGCTCGCACACTGGCGGAAGCCAACAAGCAATCGTCGGCTCACTGGGATTTAATGGAATTGCTAGTGCGCGCCCAACGCAGCGAGGGTGACGCGGTTATCCGCCTGATCGATCATATTCGCCGCCAGCACGGGCGCGAGCCGGGCGTACTCCAGACGCTTGCGCAACTGCTTGTGGAATTAGGGCTAGCCACGCCAGACGGCCGGCTGGCAATCCCGTCGCTGAGATCCGTTCCACCAGAGTCGTCGCTCGTCGTACCTGGGAATGGCGATGAACCTGGAAAACTGTGGACGCCCGATGCGCCCGAAGCGGCTGGCGAAAAAAAATCGGCGCTGTGGATACCTGATTGAGATTTACACCGCGTGCTGCGGCAGGGGCGTCTGCTGTCGGACGATGCCGAAGTTGGTCCAGGCGGTGCGGTATTGCCTGGTCTGGCTGCGAATCTGCCGATTTCTCACAAGCGCAGTTTGCCGCACGTAGCCCCGCGGGTGATCAAGGTGTACGCAGATGGCGCGGTACCGAATTCGTTTGCCACGAATGCCGATATTCATCAGGCGTTCGCCCATTTCGCGGTCTTCGCCTCCCCATTCCATCCGCTCGTCGAAGCCGTTGACGCGCAGAATGTCAGCCTTCCAGCCCGATGAATTGTGGCCGTTCCAAGTGGCCTTGGTGGTCGTAAGATGATCGAGTAGCCGCGCCAATCGCGGACCTGCCGACACTTTGAGCTTCTTGAGGCTCCAGGGCAAGCCGCGCGCCTGCAACCAAGCGACATTGGCGGCTTGGCCGGCGAGAATGTCGTCGCGCGCGATCAATTGGCTCAATTCAAGCGGCAGCTTGAAGTATCCACCGGATAAGAATCGTCCTGGGCGCGCGAAGCGTGCGTGCGTGGCCAAAAAATCGAAGCGCGGAATGCAATCGCCGTCAGAAAAGACGAGATAATCGGCATTCGCTTGGACAATCGCCCGGTTCAAGATCGTGCATTTGCGAAAACCGTGGTCGGCATGCCAAACGTGACGAATCGCCAGGCCGGTATCCACTCGCAATTGGTCGATGCAGTCGCGCGTGTCGCCGGTCGAGCCGTCGTCGGCAATCACCAACTCAAAATCGCGATGGTTCTGCGCAGCATATCCCCAGATGACCTTTTCGAGCCACTCTGGCTGGTTGTAGGTGCTCAGGATGACGGAGAGATACATGGACACAACGCTGAACGATCGAGGAAGACGATGAGTTTTCTTGCCGGGCCGAAACGATAGCGTTTTTGGCCGTCGCAAGCCAGAGCATTGCTCTTGAATAGGCGTCGCGGGGAGATTATTGTTCCGGCCCCATAGCCCCGGCTCCCAACCCTAAAAGCCACATGTCCCAACGCCTCACCGTGCTCATTCCGGCAAAAAACGAACGCCGCAATTTGCGGCTGTGCGTCGAATCGGTGCGGCCCATTGCCGATGAGATCTTGGTCGCCGACAGCGGTTCGACCGACGACACCGTGGAGTTGGCCCGCTCGCTGGGCTGTCGAGTGATTCAGCGAGAATTCATCGACTTTTCGAACTTCAAGAACTGGGCGATTCCGCAGGCCGCGCATCCGTGGGTGCTGATCGTCGATGCCGACGAGCGAGTGACGCCTGAATTGGCCGACGAAACTCGCCGTGTGCTGGCCGAGAATTCATCGCAAATCGACGCCTATTGGATTTATCGCGATACGTATTTTCTCGGGCATCGATTGCGATACGGCGAGTGCTTGAACGACAAAGTGATGCGGCTGTTGCGGCGGGACCAATGCCGGTACACCAATCGTCGAGTTCACGAGCATCTCGGCGTCCTACCTGGACGAGAAGGCACTCTCCAGGGCCGACTGTTGCATTATACGAGTTGGACCTACGAGCAATATCTCGGCAAGATGATTCACTACACCGGTTTCGGTGCGAGGGACATGCAAGACCGCGGGCGGCAAGCTGGATTTTGGAGCATGTTTCTCCGCCCGCCAATTCGATTTTTTCAGCTTTATATTCTGCGGCGAGGATTTCTCGACGGCTTGCCGGGTTTGCAGATGTCGATGCTCGTGGCCTTCACGGGCTTTCTGAAGCAGGCGCGATTGTGGGCGCTCGATCATGCGGTGCCGCAACCAGATCCAGAGTCTGATCGTCCGTCGATCGAACGTGCAAGAAAAGCCGCGTGACCGCGACGACGCCACCCTTACTGCCTGGGGATGGTTGCGCCGTCTTATGGGGCGCTTGATTTAATGCGGCGGCCGAACCTCGATTTCATTCTTGATCGCTTCTCCACTCTCTTTCAAAAAGCTCATCGCCGCTTCCTGAGCGACTTGCTTGCAATAGAAGCTTGAACATTGCCCCCCCAGCACGAAAGTGGCTCCGCGCAATTGAACCGAAAGCTCTTGCACGCCGCCGTTGGTCTTCCGGCGGATCGCACGCTTGATACGGGCCAAGCTGCGAAGTTGTTGTTCACTCTGGTTTGTCGCGACGATAACGCTGCCAGCTACCGCTACCCGAGATATGTCGTTCAGCATTTTCGTTCCTCCTGCAAGGCGTGCGATTCCTCTCACACGGCGAACCGGCATGGCGGCGGAGAAACCATTCTGTCCCCGGGCGAATGTCGGAGCGCGATTTCCTAAAGGGCGACCATCCTTACGGCTTCTTCACAAGGATTTGGTCCGACGGCGGCAATGGGTCGGCGTGCGAACCTTGCGACAATTCACTCTAGGCGCGTGGGATTGCCAAAGTCAATGGTGAACCGAAGAAACCTTGCGCAGATTTCTTGCGCTGCCTTGACGATGACAGCTTGCTAGCACTCTTGGCTCGGCCGCCGACACGACGATTGCTGAAATGAGCGAATTTGTCGCAGAACAGGCGAAAAATCACCCTATCTTTCCAGCCTTCTTCAGATACGCAATGACTTCGTTCGCCAGCGTTTCGGCGCTCTTGGTTGCCGCATCGAGCGTAAGTTCTGGGTTTGCTGGTGCTTCGTACGGATCGTCAATGCCCGTGAAACCCTTTAATTCGCCCGCACGGGCCTTTTTATAAAGTCCTTTGGGATCGCGCTTTTCGCAAACTTCGATCGGCGCGTCGACAAAGACTTCGATGAATTCACCCGGCTTCAGCTTTGCCCGCACGGCATCGCGATCGCGGCGGTAGGGGCTGATGAACGCCGTCAGCGCAACGATCCCTGCCGAGCAAAACAGCTCTGCTACCGCCCCAATTCGCCGAATGTTTTCTTCGCGATCCTGGGCCGAGAAGCCAAGGCCGAACCGCTTGGCGAACTCCTCGCCGTGCCGCTCTTTGAGCAGCGCCGGCGAAGCGTTGAGACCGTGCCGCACATTATCGCCGTCGAGTACAAAGCTGCGGCAGCCGATGGCATGCAGCTTATGATCGACCAGATTGCTCACGGTGCTCTTGCCGCAGGCGCTCAGGCCGGTAAACCAAACCACACAGCCTTTGTGCTTGTTAAGCTGTTCGCGCTCTTCGCGAGAAACACTGTGCTCGTGCCAATGGACATGAACGTTTTCGTCGGACATGATTGGTGGAACTCCGTAGGATGATTCTACAAACTGAGAGAATTGAAACATTCCAGCCTAGAGGCGCGCTTGCATGGGGCCTGCGGCGGTATGCTCCCTGGCGGTGAACGCTGGGATTGCGACTGCTGCCATCGCAGTATTTGCGAGCGACGATCATATCGAAATCCTGTCCGCTGCGAAAGATGTGATCGCGAACGGATGGATCGTGCAAGCGATCGCGTGCTGAATTGCTCAGGCCCGATATTTGCTAGCGAGCTTGGCTTTTCGCGCGGCTGAGCACGTCGCCCAGCTTCACCGGAACCCCGCCTTGGCGTTTGCTTTCGTCGGCAGCTTCCATGAAAGCGAAAATCTCGAGTGTTTCGGCTGCGCTGACAGGGGGGTGATGTGTCACGTAGAATTTCGCGATTTTTTCGACAAGCGGTTGATAGCTGTGCTTGATCTCCACTGCGATATTTTCATGCTCGCCATACACCGTCATGCCATAATCGAGCTTGCCGTCGCGCAGGCCGCGAAATGTGCCAATGCGGCCATCTTTCCAAACTCCCACGACGACGTCGGTTCCCTCGGTGTGCGTTCGCGAGACGGTTTCGCAGCCAGTGCCCATGATGGTAAACAGCGTTTCGACGCCATGTACGCCATACCAAAACAGATCGGGATGATGCGGCTCCAGCTTGCAGGGCGCGTGAACGCTGCAGCCCAGAACAATTTTGAACTGAGGATTATTTTTCAATTCCGTGACGGTCGCCGCATAGCGCAAAGATGAGGCGGAAAAGCAGGGGACGCGCTGCTGCTCGGCCAAGCGAAAAATTTCAACGCAATCGGCCAACGTCGCTGCCAACGGCTTATCGATAAACACGGGCTTTTTGGCGGCGAACACCGAACGAACCTGCTCCAGATGGATTCGACCATCCTGGCTTTCGAGCAATACCACGTCCACCTGTGGAAGTAGCGCATCGACGGAATCGACGATCTGTACGCCGTGAGCTTTCAATTGCTTGGTAAATTCCGGAACGCGATCGATACTAGAGGGTATATCATCGCTCCCGCCGGGATAGGCGGCCACCACCTTTAATCCTGGTACGTCACTGTTGCCGCGATTGATTATCTCCGTGAACGCGGGAACATGCGACGTATCGCATCCAATGATGCCGACGCGCAGCACCTTGGCGTCCTCTGCCATGGCGGGTTGCAAGTTTGAGAAGGTCGCGAGCAGCGCGATGCTCGCCCAGACTAACAAGTAGAAAGTGTGCATCATCGATGGATTGAGTTGATTGGTGCCTTGTTCTGGAATAATCGATACGCGACCAAGCCGGGTATGGCCGATAAATCGGCCCGTTTTCGTCCGTTTCCCGCTTCTTCCAGGCTGGTAGGCCCGGTGGGAGTGAGCCATTCTGAAAAAGCGATTGTCTCTGGAAGTTTTTCTGGGCGCGGTGACAGACGTATGTCGAACCTGGTACACTGAGCCAAATTGCGATCTTGGCGAAAACATTTCCCGGCGTATCCAAGGTCAAACACTCTCGCTGTCGCTTGCATCAATCGCGCTGGCCATGATCCCTAGGATAACAAAATCCATCGCCATTCGGAACCGATTCGTCGTACCGAAAGCGTCTGGCCTGACAATGATCGAATTGCTCGTCGTGATGGCCATCATCGGATTGCTACTGGCCCTGATGATGACCGCAGTTCAAGCGGCCCGTGAGTCGGCACGGCGACTCGATTGCAAAAGTCGCCTGCGCCAGATTGCATTAGGGCTGAATCATTATCATCACGCTCGCAAATCGTTTCCACCCGGCATTGAAATTCGAAAAGAAGGGGTTTGCTTAGAAGGAAAATCTCGGGAGGGAAAAAATTGGGCGATTTTTATTCTTCCGTTTCTCGAAGAGCAGCCGGCATCGGCCCAATATCGCGACGATTTATACAACGAATCGCCGGAGAACGAAGGGACTCGGACGACCTTCGTGTCGATCTATAGTTGCCCCGGCGATGAATGGATCGGGCAACGAATCGCTCCATCGGCCGGTCCTATCGCTCCTGTCGCGACGCCGAAATTGCTCTATTCGGTCGGCTCGTATCGGGGCGTCAGTGGATTTAGCAAAGGCGACTATTTTCTCGACAATGAGGCGCATGCCAATCTTTACTCGAGCAATCATCGCGGAGTACTCCACGCCGTCATCGAAGGTTCTGCTCGACTCACGCCTGAACCGATTAAAAAAATCACGGATGGCACGTCCTGGACGGTGATGATCGGCGAATCGATCAGTCGCAGCAATCCAGGGATGCACACGCTTTGGGCTTATTCCTATCGGTACTACAGCCTTTCGGCTGTGACGATCGAAGAACGAACGCTGTGGGGGGATTACGACAGGTGCGCGTTGGCCGCGTCACAGACGGGAAAAGCACCTTGTCAACGCAGTTGGGGCAGCAATCATCCGAACCAACTAAATTTTGCGTTCGTGGACGGTTCGGTTCGATCGATCGCGACGACCATTGATCTAGAGCCTCTCGCTCAAATGGCCACCATTGCCGGGCAGGAATTGCCGACTCAATCCGATTGAGTCAAGCTCGCCACACACTGGTCCAATCGCTGACGTTAAGGCGTGCTCCACGGCCATGCTGGATGTTATTCTTAAAAAATTGGCTGCGCCATAACCTCTTGATTTGAATAGCTTTGCGTCGTACTTCACTCCTGGCGATGCAAATTTTTCGAGGGCTTTTTTCACTTTGGGGGTCCGGATCTCGATCGCCATTTCGATCAACGATATGGGGAGGATTAATTCCAACTCCTCCATTCTTCTCATTTTTCCAAAACAGGCAATGAAACTCGAACTTCCGAAGGCTCGCAGAAATCCCAGCCAAGAGGCAATCATCCGGCAACGGATCGCACGGACGATTCGCATGTTGGGACTATTGAAATCGGGACCGATCTACAACTCGCAGCGGCTGGCCGACGAGCTAAGCGTTAGCCGCCGAACAGTTTACCGCGACCTAAAATCCCTTCGCGAGGCCGGAGTCGCCGTACTAATTGACGCGCGGAGCGAATCTTACTATGTGCGTGCCCAGCGCGAGCCGGGGCAGATACCCATGGCCCACGATGACCAAGTGGTATTGCTCGCGCTGGCCGCACACTTGTCGCCACTGAACTGCAGCCGCGAATTTTCCACGAAAATCCGATCGGCCATCGCGGAGATGATTGCCGGCCTGCCGCATGGGAGGCAACTCGAGGTCGGTCGCCTGCTGACATCCGTGCGAGCGGAAGCCCATCGACTCCCCAGTCAGATGATGGATGAGATCGTATGCGCGCTGCGTCGACAACAGCCAATTCGAGTGTTGGCGGAGGCTCAACGCGGGGCCTACGTCAACCTGGAAATCGTGCCGTGCCAACTCATTGCGAGCGCCAATGGCTGGCAACTCTCTGGCCATACAGCGGGGAATCGTCAACTACAGTCGTTTCAGGTTAGCTCGTTTCTGCGGGTCGAGCGAATCGAATCACGTCAAGGCTCGTCTCCTGTGGATGGTCTGGTGGACTCGGAAAGTCGATGTGGAACTGGCGAAACAATTCCAAGCCAAGCGGAACCGACTCCCGATGTCAACATCGTGACTCATGAACTCGCGCGGAAGCAAGCACGGCAAAAACACCATAGAATCGACCAAAACTTTTGCCCATCGTTGCGTTCCGCCGGCTAAATGTCATGCGATTCGATTGTCGGATGTGCCGCTTGCCCTGAGGTGGTCAGCGACTGTTCTCAAATGTCAAAATCTTCCACCTCCGACTGCAGGCCTTCCCAATCCCAAACGGTGGCGGTTGCGGAACCGTCGCCCCAATCGTCGGCAGGTACATAAAGCTCGAAGTAGCCATCTTCGTCGACCGTCGTTGATTGCCCCGAGAGCGCGCCGCCAAAGTAGACGGTCAGACCGTCCACGCTTTCATCGTCGTCTACGTGTCCATAGACGTGAAACATGTTGCCGTCAAAATCGACTTGCACATCAGTAATCGTGGGATGCCCGGCAATGGTGTCGCCAGGTTGTCCGCCCGTGTCGTAGGTGTCGAGTCCTGCGCCGCCGTTGAGGTAGTCGTTGTCGCCATCGCCGTAAAGCCAATCTTCTCCTCCCTCTCCATAGAGCGTGTCGGCGTCGCCCGGACACACGCAATCGCCGGTGTTCCCGTAAATGACGTCGTTGCCGGCTCCACCATAAACAAGATCGTTGTTGCTCCCGCCGAGAATGGTGTCGTTTCCATCGCCGCCATAAACGATGTCGTTCCCGGCAGCAACCTCAATCTGATCGTTCCCGCCCAGCCCATAGATAACGTTGTTCAAATCATTTCCCGTGATGTAATTGACATCGTTGTTTCCAGTAACGTTCTCGATGGCGTTGGCATTGCTGAGGTTCAGGTACAGGTTGTAGCCGACGGGTTGGCTGACATTGACCCAGCTCAAATCCAGGGCAAACCCCTGGCTCAAGCCGGAGAAATCGAGCAGATCGGTGCCGTTACTTGCGGCCTCGGAAATCGTATCGGCACCGAGGTTCGAACTGCCCCAGAATCGGTAGGTGTCATTTCCGGCACCGCCGTCGAGGCCGTCGTTCCCGGCGCCGCCTTCGAGCAAGTCGTTTCCCGCGGCTGCAGAGATCGTGTCGTCGCCAGCCTCGCCGTAAAGCGCATCATTGCCGCTGCCGCCATAAAGCGAGTCATTGCCGTCACCTCCGTAGAGGTACCCGGTCGTGGCGACGTTTCCACCATGCAGCGAATCGTTGCCGCCCAAGCCATTGAGTGTCGAGGTGGAATCGCTGCCGTAGATCGTGTCGTTGTAGTTGCTGCCGGTGGCAGTTTCGAATTGACTCGGATTGACGAGCGTTAACTGCAACCGACTGGTGGTCACGCCGCCAATCGTGACCGAAGCGACCGATTGCAGAGCACTGCTTCCCATGTCTAGTGTGATGCCGCCGCTGCTGTCGTCGTCGTCGAGATTGAGATAGGCGAAGTTGATCGAGTCGTTGCCACCGCCAGCTTCCTCTTTGAGCGTGTCGTGTTCGTGGTTCACGTTGAAGGCGTACCAATAGATGTCGTTGCCGCCCCTGCCTTCGACATCGTCGTCGCCGCCGGTTAGCCAAAAGCTATTGTTCCGCCCATTGCCATTGATCGTATCGGCGTAACTGGTGTCGCTGATGGCCTCGATTCCGCTGGAGTTGGAGAGGGTCAGACTGAGCAAACCCGTAGCGACGGTCTGGAGGCTGGTGGAATTTAGGTCGAGGGTGATTCCCGCTCCCAGGCCGCTGAAGTGCAGCCAGTCCCAGGTGCCTTCATCGGCAGCCTCGTGGAGATCGTCGGTCCCTAGATTGCCACTGCCGCTGAAGTAGTAGGCGTCGTCGCCGTTGCCTCCCCACAAGGAATCGTTGCCGGAACTACCGGTGAGCTGGTCGTTGCCGTCGCCACTATCGAGTAAATCGTTGCCCGCTTCGCCGTAAAGCACATCGTTCCCGCCGTAGCCGTACTGGAGATCGTTCCCATTACCGCCGCGGAGCAGATCGTTTCCGCCGCTGCCGATGAGCACGTCATCGCCATTGCCACCGCAAATCAATTCCGGCTTCGACGTCGAACCGCCGATGACGAAGTCTGATCCATCGTGACTGCGAATCCGAACACCCGTCACGGAACTCGTCGAATTTGAATAGACCGTTCCATTCAAGGTGACGTCAAAGGTCGTCGATTCGCCGACGATGATATATTCGCCCGTATCCAGCCCGTGGACGTGCAACAATCCGTTGGAGGCGAGAAAAACTCCGCCAGCAAACTTCAACTGATTGTTGAGTTCCGAGCTTTCGCCGATTTCACCGCTCGAATCGACGACCGCCACTAGGTAGTAATCGGTGTCGATATCGCCAAACGAGGCGGAAATTGTGGCGCGGTGTCCTGTGCCGACTTGCAAATCACCACTGGACGTGATGCGTTGAGTTTGTAGTAGTGTGTCGAGCGACGTGCCGTTCGACGAACGGTAGATCGCAATATTGAATGCCGCCACGCTGGCGCCCGTGATGTCATAATCGACCAGCAGATGGCTGCCGTCGGCGGAGAAGTTGGCGATCGCGATGTCAGCCGTAAGCAGCGCTCGCGGTTCGAGCGATTCGAATGTATTCGTCGCCGCCCGCCAATTTTTCGGTAGCCGGCGCCGATCGTGCTGGTGATTACGGCCTGCCCTGGAGTTTGAAAGTAAACGCGTTCCGCTATGCATTGTTTTGCCCCGTATCGTGGAAGGATTGGCGCATCGCAAGCGCAGAAGCCGACAGCTTGACGGCAATTGCTTGCCGAACATCCGCGTGCCTGCCCCAAGGCGAACGTGCGCAGGAATGGAAGTCTGCCCGAAAAGTGTGCTAGGAAATCAACGCCCGGTGGCCATTGCGACCACGACGCCGGCAGCAAAGGTAGAAACCCATTGCCGGCTGCCGAGATCGAATGGAATCAAACGGAAGGAGGAGAAAAAAGGAGGGATACTTTACGAGAAGGTACTGCGACTCAGATCAGGTATCGCGATCGTCCACACATCGATTGGATTCCCTAACCGTGGGGGGAGGCCGCCGATATTCCAACTCTAACATACTCCGGCCGAGTGGGCGCATCACGTTCGCCAAAATCCCCCTGCAATGTCGGGTGTGCGTCGAAAATTTCTGCTGCTTGGCGATGAGAAAAGGTCGCAGTTAGGCAGCCAGCAAAAAATGACCTACCCGAAGATCGCCCTTTTTGATATTACGACGCCAAACCAGGGGGAAGGATCTCAAGTCTCAAGGACGAGACCATGCTGTCAGAACTTACGGATTCGGTGAT
>JADZDJ010000094.1 GCA_020851115.1 Pirellulales bacterium | reverse complement strand
TGACCGAAATCATCGTCGGTCTACTCCCTGGAGAAGATGTCGCCAGCAAAGGGAGCCGTGTACTAGAGGCCCAACTGCTCAAGAGTAGATTTGGATTCGGCGAAGGCTGCGGCTGCGGGAAGCACTAGCCACGAAGAAATGACGAATGACTACAGTCAATTCGAATGACCAGTGATGTTCCAAATTCCAATATCTAAATAATTGAGCAAATTTCGTCATTTGGTATTGGAGCTTCTTTCGTCATTCGACATTCGTCATTAACCTGCTTGCGGTTCAAACAGTAATTAGCGTCAGAGGAAATCGACAGTGCTGAACTGGATCATATACTTTTCGCTGCGGCACCGCTTTTTCGTCATCGCCATCGCATTGGCGTTGGCAACGGTAGGCGCATTTTCGCTACGTCAGATCAATATCGACGCCTTTCCAGATACCACGCCGGTTCAGGTGCAGATCAACACCGTGGCGCCGGCCTTGGGGCCGGAAGAAACCGAGCAACAGATCACGTTTCCCATCGAACAAGTGATGGGCGGCCTACCGCACCTGCAAAACATGCGGTCGGTCTCGAAATTCGGTCTATCGCAAGTCGTCCTCACATTCGAGGACGGCACCGACATTTACTTTGCTCGGCAGCTCATCAACGAACGCCTCACGACGGTTGATCTTCCGGAGGGTATCGCGCGGCCAAAAATGGGACCGGTTTCGACCGGGCTGGGAGAAGTGTTGCACTACGTGGTACGGACCAACAATCTCGATCCTACGTACGCTCGCACCGTGCAAGATTGGATCATCAAGCCCAAGCTGCGCACGGTGCGTGGCACGGCGGAAATCAATAGTTGGGGGGGTTACGAAAAGCAGTATCAAGTCCGCATCGATCCCGAACGTTTGATTGAGCACGGTCTGACGTTTGATCAAGTTGTACTCGCCGTGATGGAAAACAACCGCAATGTCGGCGGTGGAATCGTTCCCTACGGCAGCTTGACGGCAATCGTCCGTGGCGTTGGCCGAACGACCAACATTGAGCAAATCAAGTCGATCGAAATCGCGGCCGTCGGTGGCGTACCGATTCGTGTCTCGGACGTGGCCGATGTGGAAATTGGCTCGGAAATCCGCCGCGGCGCTGTCACGGCGGGCGGCAAAGGGGAGGCAGTGCTAGGGCTGGGTTTCATTTTGATGGGCGAAAATCCGCACACCGTCACCAGTGCCCTTAAGGCACGACTGGAAGAGATCAAAGCCACCCTGCCGCCGGACGTCGAAATTCAAACGGTCTACGATCGCACTGAGCTGGTGAATCATGTTATCGATACGGTGCGCAAAAACCTGTTTGAAGGTGGATTGCTGGTGATTGCGGTTTTGTTTGCGTTCCTGGGGAATATTCGCGCGGCGTTGATCGTGGCGCTGGCCATTCCGCTTTCGATGTTGTTCGCTTTCACGGGCATGTTGCGGTTCGGCATCTCGGCGAGCTTGCTCAGCCTGGGAGCGATTGATTTTGGCATGATCGTCGATAGTTCGGTCGTCATGATTGAAAACTGCGTGCGGCATGTCGCGCATGGCGACTCGCATCGACGCAGCATGGTCGATGTGGTGCGCGACGCAGCCATCGAGGTACGCAAGCCCACGATGTTCGGCGAACTGATTATAATGATTGTTTATCTGCCGATCCTGACGCTCGAAGGCATCGAAGGCAAGCTGTTCCGACCCATGGCGCTGACAGTGATTTTCGCCCTAGCCGGCTCGATGATCCTGTCGCTCACGCTCATGCCAGTGCTAGCCAGTCTGCTGCTACCTCGCCAGATTGAAGAGCGCGAGCCACTGCTGATGCGGGCTGTCAAGCGGGTGTATGTTCCCGTGCTGCACGTCGCGATGGCCAATAAATGGGCGGTGATGGCCTTTGCGATCGGCGTACTGCTGTTTGCATTCGGTGTGATCGCGCCGCGACTGGGAACGGAGTTTATTCCGCGGCTCTCCGAAGGAGCCTTGGGCATCAGCGTGATACGGCTCACGGGCACCGATCTCGACGAATCGAACCGCCGCAACACGCTTATGGAACAGGTTATCTTGACCAAGTTTCCAGACGAGGTGAACACGGTCTGGAGCCGAGTCGGCATGGCCGACATCGCCACCGATCCAATGGGCATCGAGTTGACCGATTTCTTCATCACGCTCAAGCCGCGCGACCCATGGCGGAAAGATATTCACACCCAGGAACAACTCACCGAACTCATTCAGGAATCGCTGCGCGACACGCCGGGGCAAAATCTGGAATTTTTGCAACCGATCGAAATGCGAATGAACGAAATGATTTCCGGCGTACGATCCGACGTCGCCGTGAAGCTATATGCGGACGACCTCGACGTATTGGTCAGCAAGGCGCGCGACATCGAACGAATTCTCAACTCCGTCCCCGGCGCGGCCGATGTAAAGGCCGAGCCGATCACCGGGCAGCCCGTGCTGGAAGTCAAACTCGATCAATCGCAATTGGCTCGTTACGGAATTCCCGCCAAATCGGTGCTTAACGTGGTTGCCGCGCTGGGCAGCTTGCCGCTGGGCGAAGTGGTGGAAGACCAGTTGCGGTTCCCGCTCGTGGCTCGGCTGCCCGATAGCTATCGACAAGGAGCCGAGGGGGTCGGCTCGATTCTCATTCCAACGGCCACCGGCGAGCGGCTGCCGCTGTCGCGATTGGCGAGCATCCGCCGGATTGAAGGCCCTTCCACGATCAACCGCGAATGGGGACTGCGACGAATTACGGTGACTGCCAACGTCCGCGGCCGCGACATTGGCAGCTATGTGATCGAAGCCAAACGCAAGCTGAACGCCGAATTCCAGCCGCCACCGGGACGCTATTCGATCGAATGGGGCGGGCAGTTTGAACATTTCAACAGTGCGTTGACTCGACTTATTGTCGTTGGCGCGATCACGCTGGTGTTAATCTTCACGCTCCTTTATATCACCTACCAAAACGTCATTGATGCGCTGCGCGTCTTCACCGGCATTCCGTTCGCCTGCGTCGGCGGCATTTTTGCCCTGTGGCTGCGCGGAATGCCGTTTTCGATCTCCGCCGCGATTGGGTTTATCGCACTGTCGGGCGTAGCCGTGCTGGACGACATGATCTTGGTTTCTTATATCCGCCACCTTCGTAAGCGCGGTTATTCGCTGGAACATGCAGTGGAAGACGCCGCGGTGACCCGCCTGCGGCCGGTGTTGATGACGACGCTGGTGGCCAGCCTCGGCTTCGTGCCGATGGCCTTCAGTACCGGCATGGGGGCCGAAGTGCAGCGGCCGCTGGCGACCGTCGTGATCGGCGGGGTGATTAGCGCGATGGTCATGTCGCTGCTCGTATTGCGAGTGTTGTATGTGCTGTTTAAACCGCCGACTCGCGAAACATCGTCGCCGATTCAAGAATTCGACGAAAGCGAAACTGCGGCGATTGCAGTTTGACGACCACAAGTTGAAGATTCAGAACCATTGCGGTTGGACCGTCCAATCGATGACTTGCCACTAAAATGGCTATTTTCTATGGAACTTATTTAGGGAGAGAACGACGATGCGACTCAAGAAGTCAGTTCGTGCGGCGATTGCGGCGCTCGGCATCGCAGTCCTGCTACCAGGATGTGGTAAGTCGCCGGCAGAACAAGGGCCGGACACGACCCATGCTAGCGCCGCCAGTGGCCACACGCACGATGGCTGGTGGTGCGACGAACATGGTGTGCCCGAGGAAATCTGCGCTTTATGTAATCCTAAGGTAGCGACCGAATTAAAAACGAAGGGGGACTGGTGCGCGCAGCACGATTGCCCCGATTCGCAGTGTTTTACTTGTCATCCGGAACTGGAAGCAAAATTTGCCGCCCAGTACGAAGCGAAATTCAACAAGCAGCCGCCCAAACGGTCAATGTAACCTCGTCAGTGCGGCGGTTGCCGTCGTCGAAAATTTGCATGTGGGCTGACGGCTGAAATCCGTCGCAGCCAACGCTCGATTTACGAGAACAAGGAGGTTCTTTATGTTCGCTAGCACGCGCGTAATGCTATCGCTGCCGCTGATTTGCGCAGCTTGTGCCAGCCACGCATTCGCCCAAAACAGTCCTCGATTCGCCAATGTACCCGCACAATCGATGGCGACTGATGCGCGGCCAGAGTTCACGCTGCTCCTCTTTTGGAAAGAAAACAATGTCGCCACGCAAGCGATGATGTCACAACTGAAATCGTCGCTGCCTCAAAAACCGCGGCGAACCGAGTGGTCGAGCATCAACGTCACAGACCCGGCCAATCGAGAACTGGTTGAACGCTACAAAGTAAGCCGCGCACCCATGCCTATGGTCATGTGTGTGGCTGCCAATGGTGCGATCACTGGCGCCGTTCCCGATCGCATTAACGATCAGACCATCGATAAGCTGCTCGTCACGCCAACAATGACTCAGGTGATGAAGGCGCTGCAGGAGGACAAATTAGTGCTGGTGCATGTGAAATCCGACACCAGCGCGCAATTGCCGCAAGGAGTTGCAGATTTTGCGGCCGATCCGATGTTCCAAGCCCGGACAACGATGGTCAGCCTGCATCGTGATGACTCTAGTGAAAAGCGATTCTTGGCCGACATGTCGATCGATGCCAAGACGCCAGGCTCGATGGTGTCGCTGCTTGCTCCGCCTGGAGTGCTCGTGGGGAAATACACCACCGAGGCGACCAAGGAGCAAATCGGCGCCGACTTGCATACCGCCGGCAAATGTTGCAATGATCCGAACTGCATTCACAACCAAAAGAAGAAGTAGAGCCATGACACTACGCAGCTTAATCTGGAAAGAATTGCGTCAGCGGCCCTGGGCGGTGGCGACAAGCTTATTGGCCATCAGCCTGGGAGTCGGGGCATTGGTCGCGATCCGCAGCGTGACCGTGTTTTCCGAACAAGCCGTTGCACAAAAAATGGCGACGCTGGGGGCCAATGTGCTGTTGCTACCCAAGGATGTCAGCCTGCAAGATTACTATGCCGCCGACTTGCACGGGAAAACTCTGCCTGAAGAACATGCCACGCGACTAGCGATGGCCAACCTGGAAGGAGTCGAAGGTATTTCGCCGAAATTGTGCGTTCCTGCAGAGTTGAACGGCCGAAAATTGACGCTGACCGGCATTCTTCCGCAAAGTGAATTCCAAGCCCAAGCCGCATGGCAAAGCTTGAACCTGTTTAGTAACAAACACGCCGGATGCAAAAAACGGACATCATTTCATACCGGTGACAGTTCATCGGCCGAATCCCTGATCAACGAGCGCCGCGTACAAGAACTCGGCACCGACGAGATTTTGGTGGGTGCCGACGTGGCACAAATTGTGGAGTTGACGCGGGGAGAGCGTATTAAGCTGTGCGATCGATCCTTTACCGTTGCCGCAGTGCTTCCACCAACGGGAACGATCGACGATTCGCGAGTTTTTGCCCATCTGCATACGGTGCAGGAAGTAGCCGCTGCCGGGCCAATCGTGAACGTGATCGAGCTCATGGCATGCTGCGAGGATGCGGCCGGCAGCCTGATTCCAAATTTGGCCGCCATGTTTGACGACGCGAAAGTCATCACGATTTCCAACGTCGTTGAAACGCAAGTGTCGGTCAACCGCTTGATGGCCCGGCTGTCGTACGTATTCCTTGTGATTTTGGTCGGCGTGAGCGCTGCCAGTGTGGCCGGAACGATGTTCGCCAATGTACGAGAGCGTCGCCGCGAAATTGGTACCTTCATGGCCCTGGGGGCAACTCGATCGTGGGTGGCGCGATTGTTCCTCGGCAAAGCGCTGCTTGTGGGTCTACTAGGCGGCATTATCGGATTTACGTTCGGAACATTGACCGCCGTATTTGTTGGGCCGAGGTTGGCTGGCGTTGTGGTTCAACCTTTGCCGTCGCTGGCCGCTGTTTCCGTTGTTCTGGCCGGGGCGGTCGCACTGATCGCCAGCTACTTGCCCGCTCGGCGCGCAACTCAGATCGATCCATGCCTCTGCTTCAGGGAGATCTAACGATGTTTCGATTACAAAAAATATCCAAACGCTATCATCGCGGCAGCGCAGAAATCGTGGCGCTCCGACCCACTTCGTTCGAAGTCGGCGTCGGCGAGTTCATCGCTGTTGTTGGTCCCAGCGGCAGCGGCAAGACAACGCTGCTGTCGATCCTTGGCGGCATGCTCGCTCCGAGCGACGGAAAGTTGTGGCTGGATGGCCAATCGCTGTACGATGCGACTGCCGGGGCTCGTGCCGCAATCCGCCAACGCCAGATCGGCTTCGTGTTTCAGACATTTAATCTCGTTCCGTATTTGACGGCGTTGGAAAACGTGAAAGCACCGCTGATGCTCGCCGGTGTTCCGAGCGACAAGCAGCAAGAAATCGCCGCCCAGTTGTTGGTCCGCGTTGGCCTCACCACGCGATTTGACCACAAGCCGAGCGAGCTGAGTGTCGGACAGCAGCAGCGAGTCGCTTTGGCCCGCACGCTAGCGAATGACCCCAAGGTAATCCTGGCGGATGAACCGACCGGCAATCTTGACCCACAAACACGGGAACAAGTGTTGGAATTTTTGGAGGAATTTAGCCGCGATGGCCGCACCGTGGTGATGGTCACTCACGATCCTGCGGCCGCTGCACGTGCAGGACGAATTATTCAACTCGTCGAAGGCGGGGTTGCCGCCGACGAACAGCAATCGGCGCGAAAAGCGGCATAGATTTTCGCACTTCCCGAGAGCGGTTGCTGCCTCCGGCGATTGAGAACGAATCAGTGCGGATCGGAGTCAGCGCCAGCAGGTGCGAACAGCCAACCGCTATGTGCTTCGAGCAGAGAGACAGGACGATGATGTTTGGCCGGTTATCGATCGTGGTTGCACTGGCTGCATTGGCCGCAGGTTCAGCGCTTGCGCAGCCAGTGCCGTTGCCGCCAGTCGAGCCGGGTTCTGTTCAACAGGTCAGCGAGTTGCGACTGCTGTCTCCGCCGCCGATTTCAGTGCAGCAAGCCGTCGCAACCCAGCGAACGCCACTAACCGGGCCTGAGACGATTGGGCCTGGAAATCCCGTAGTGCCCGGGCCACTCCCGTTGGATTCCGGCCCATCCGACCCGCAAGCGGCAAGAGCTTTGAGTATCGAAGAGCTAGAAGGTATTGCGTTGGTGAACAATCCTGCCTTGGCGCGAGCCTCGGCCGCAGTGCGTACCGCCAGAGGCAAATGGTTACAGGTTGGCCTGCCGCCGAATCCCAATATCGGCTACTCGGCCGCCGAAGTTGGCAACGACGGCAAGGCCGGACAGCAAGGCGGGTACATCGAACAAGAATTTGTGCGCGGACATAAACTTCGCCTGAATCGCCAAGTCGCCGAGCAAGAAATTCGTCAAGCCGAGCAACATTACGCCGTCGAACAGTTTCGAGTGATCAACGATGTGCGCGTCGGTTGTTTTGAAGTGCTGATCTTGCAGCGAAAATTGGAACTCGCACGACGACTGCTTGCCATCGGCACACAAGGCTACTCAGCCAGCGATCAACTATTCAAAGCCCAGGAGGCCAGTCGCGTCGATGTCTTACAGGCTAGAATCGAAGTGAATCAAGCTCGAATTTTAGAGCAAAACACGGTCAATGCATATGCGTCGGCTTGGCGTCGATTGGCGGCCGTGCTAGGAACACCCGGCATGGGCCCCATTCCGTTGGTCGGAAATCTCGAAGCAGATCTGCCGCCGATCTCGTGGGAAAATTCGCTAGGCCGATTGTTGGCGGCTAGTCCCGAATTGGCGGAAGCCCGCGCGGCCGTTTCACGCGCTCAGCGGGCGATCGACAGGGCTAAGGCGGAACCGATTCCCAACGTCAATTTACAAACGATCGTGCAGCACGACAACGCTTCGAACTACGACATTGCCGGCATCCAGGCTACGTTCCCGCTGCCGCTGATTAATCGTAACCAAGGCGGCATCATGCAAGCCCAGGGGGAAGCCTCGCAAGCCACGCAGCAGTTGCGCCAACTCGAACTCTCCTTGCAACAGCGACTCGCCGCCACCTATGAACGCTATGCCAATGCTCGACAGCAAGTCGAACGTTTTGCAAAGGAAATCCTTCCAGACGCAAAGACAGCGCTCGACTTGGTAACCCAGGGCTACAAGCAAGGCGAGTTCAGCTACCTCATTCTGCTTACCGCGCAGCGCACCTATTTCCAGACCAATCTGTCGTACTTGGATGCGCTGCGCGATTTGCGCGAATCCACGGTCGAGTTGGAGGGCATGTTGTTGCGCGACAGTTTGCAGAGCCAAATTACCGTGCCAAACGAGCAACCTCCTACCCCACCCAGCGCAAACACCTACGTGCCGCCGCCGCTGTTTTGAATTTCAGTCAATCAACTGGAAATGCTTTAATCGATCGTAATTTCCCGGGTCAACAGATCGATCCAAGCCTCAACTTTGCAGGTAGGAGCGATGTTGGACGACTGAATCGTCACCGTTACGAGTTCACGCCAGAATTTGCCAACGCACCCATTCATCGAGTGGCATCGATTTCTTTCGCTCTCAGCACAAACGATTCGATATCAACGCAAATCACAGCGAGGCTCCACGGATTGTAGCTTGCTCGCTATTGGCGGCTACCGTGCGATCGACCAAAGTCCGTCGCCTACCCACTTGCCACATAGCACTGCAACGACCGCTCCGCCATCACAATCGCTCCTCGCACCGGCGGCGACGGTCCGTTCAATTCCGGCCAAATATCCTGCGGAGGTTCGGCGGCAGTGTTGATAAACTGTCGCCAATGAATGGCGCGGACTAGTTCGGGAACGGCGAACTCACGCTGCTGAGCCACGGGATTAAGCAGCAACATCACATGTCGCCCTTGTTGTGGAATCGACGTCGGACGCGAGCCAAGTTCATTCTGGCGTGGCGCGCCGAAGACACAAATCAGTCCCGAATCGCCGTTCTTCCAGTCCACTGGCTGGGCTGCGGGATTAAACCAGGTAACATCGGGCAATTCGCCCTGGCGAGCAGGAATGCCGCTCAAGAAACTTCGGCGACGCAGCGTTGGATTGCTGCGCCGAAGCGCGATCAAACCTCGGACAAATCGCACCAATTCGGGGTGCTTCTCCACAAGCGACCAGTCGAACCACGAAATCTGATTGTCTTGGCAGTAAGCGTTATTGTTCCCGCGCTGCGTGCGCTGGCATTCATCTCCGGCGAGCAACATCGGCACGCCTTGACTTAACAGTAGCGTCGCCAGAAAGTTTTTGATTTGCCGCTGACGAATTTGGTCGATCGCCTTTTTTTTGGCCGGACCTTCGACGCCGTAATTGGCGCTGAAGTTATTGTTGTCGCCGTCCCGGTTCCCCTCGCCGTTGTCTTCGTTGTGCTTCTGGCTGTAGCTGACCAAATCGTTCAGCGTAAAACCGTCGTGTGAAGTAACGAAGTTGATGCTGTGGTATGGTTGTCGACCGCCAGGCTGATATAAGTCGGCCGAGCCGGCCAGACGGGTGGCCATCTCGCCGACCAGCTGCTGGTCGCCTCGCCAATATTGCCGTACATCGTCGCGATAGCGTCCATTCCATTCCGACCAGCGCAGGTTGGCGAACGACCCAACCTGATACGCGCCGGCGGCGTCCCAAGCTTCGGCAATGACTTTGGTGTCGGAAAGCAACGGATCTTCCGCAATCAACTCGACCACAGGCGGATTCGGAATAATTTCACCTGCCCGGTCACGGCTGAGAATGGACGCCAGATCAAACCGGAATCCGTCAATGTGGTACGTCTGCACCCAATGCCGCAAGCAGAGAAAGATCATTTCCCGAACGATCGGATGATTTCCATTGATCGTATTGCCGCAGCCAGTGAAATTGCGATAGAAGCTGCCGCCGTTGCCGAGCATATAGTAGACGCGGTTTTCGAGACCTTTGAAGCTCAGCGTCGGCCCCAGTTCGTTCCCTTCGGCGGTGTGATTGAACACCACATCGAGAATGACTTCGATTCCCGCCTCATGCAGAGCCTTGACCATCTGCTTGAATTCGGTGACCTGGCTGCCCGGCTCCTTGCTCGCGGCATAGCCTTGATGCGGAGCGAAAAACACGAGCGGATCGTAGCCCCAATAGTTCGGGCGCTCGAGCGTTTGTCCCCATGGCGATTCCATCGGGAATTCGTAAACCGGCATCAGTTCGACGGCTGTCACGCCGAGCGATTTCAAGTACGGAATTTTTTCGATCACGCCCAGATACGTGCCCGGGTGCTCGACGCCGCTGGTGGCATCGCGCGTGAATCCGCGGATGTGCAACTCGTAGATCACGGTGTCGGCCAGCGGGCGCTTCAGATGCCGGTCATGCTCCCAATCGAAGTAATCGTCGATGGCCACACATTTGGGTGGCCGGACGATGCCGTCGTCGCTCGGCATAAAGTGCCCCGCCAACGCTTTGGCATAGGGGTCGATGAGTCGCGCACGGCCGTCGAACCGCTGGCCGATTTCGGGATCGAATGGCCCATCCGCCTGAAAGTGATAAAGCTGACCGGCGCTGGTGCCGGGCACAAAGATGCTCCAAATGTCTCCCCACCGGTCAGTATCGCAGTCAAAGTTAACCACTTCGGTAGGTTCTCGATCGGTCACGCGATCGTACAGCAGTAGCCGCATCGCCGTCGCAGAGCGGCTAAAGACGACAAACTGCACGCCGCCGTCGTGTACGATGGCGCCGTAGGGAAGGGGATGCGTAAACTGTAGGGCTGGATGGGAGTGCGTCGCAGTACGTATCAAAGCCGGATCCTTTCCGCGCGAAGTCGAGGTTGGGTTATTCGGGTTCATCGGTGTGCGTGGTGTAGGCATTCGCGTCCGCGGTGTAGTTGATGTGGGCAACAAGGAAAGCCCGATCCACGCCATATACTGTCAATTGCCGAACTTAGCATACCACCCCGTTGAAGCGCAGACGCATTCGCCTTCGAGAAAATCCAGGGACGGAGATAAAATTTTGTTCTAACCGACAGGATTGATGCGCGCCCACAAGATTACTCGCTGCTAAGCAATGTTCCGACTGCGAAGACTCTTTGCTCTGGAATCGGTAGGTCCGATTCTTCATTCCCCACACTTTTTGCCGCTGCGGCTCGGCTCGCAGTGAATACGGCTCGGCCAACTTTTGTGTCGGCTGCCCGCCCAACTTCTGTTCTAACTTCTCCATCTGCCATTTCCCTTACTGTAACCGGCGCTGAAACGTTCCGATCAGCTCGACTAACAGATCGAAGCCGATCCGTCCCCGGCGAACATCATTGCATCTCCATTTTGAAAGCAGAAAACCCCAAAAAGCTGAAAAGCCAAATAGGCCCACGGATAATACGAACCTGGGGAGATTTAGTGACATTGTTGTCAACGCTTTTGACATTGGAGCCTTTGTCAAGTACATTTGCCTTTTGGTTTTGATAACCAGCAATTCCGTTTACCTGCCGACTGTTGACGGGACAGGATATAAGGCAGCCAGCAAAAAATGACCTACCCGAAGATCGCCCTTTTTGATATTACGACGCCAAACCAGGGGGAAGGATCTCAAGTCTCAAGGACGAGACCATGCTGTCAGAACTTACGGATTCGGTGAT
>JADZDJ010000093.1 GCA_020851115.1 Pirellulales bacterium | reverse complement strand
TATCGTACCTGGCTCGCGCTGGTGCTCTCATGGCTCGGCCTCCTGAAAACGAGATGTTGCCCCAACCCAATTGTATCCAGACGGCCCAGGTTCCATGATGCTAGCGTTTAACAAACACCTTCTAAGAAAACCAAGCTTTCGGATTTCGCAATGCATAAGCCCGAAAATCGCTTCCATAGCATTTAACCAAGCCACGCGACCACCATATCTTTACAAGTCGACGTATCTCCTGCAATCGTTAAAGAATTACAGCGTTTGTCGCGATTACATCGCGTGACGATTTCGGACGAAGTCGGATTATTGGTAGCCGCAGCCGCAGCGCGCGAACAATCCAGTTGCAAGTAGCATCACTCTTCGCCGACCATCGACTTTGGCACTCCTTGCGTTCGCGGCATCGGATACGACGACTATCTCAGCGAGCAAAACCAGGTCGTCCAGGAGTTGGCGTACCAGCAGCCTGCGGACATCCGCGTCGAGTGGCACGAGCTGGTCTGGCATCCCTACTACGTCGATGCCCCGGCCGCGCGTACTACCACCGCATCACGACCGACACGCATATACTCTGCCCAACCACCGCTGACGCATATTCGAATCGGGGTTGAGCCCGTCAGGAAGCAATTGGGTCGGCTCCGCTTTCCAACGGGCGCGGATCGGGCAATGTGTCACCTGCTACTGGGCAGAGCATATGGCGTGATTTTCAGAAAAATTTTTTGCGTGGAAATGAAGGGGCGGGAAAAGTGCGTTTTTCTCGAGCGCCGCGAAGGTTCTCGCGGAATCCATTTCCGGTTCATTTCCGGGGGGGTGTGCAAAAAATCGGCGGGCGGAAGCGAAATGGATCGAGAATTTACGAGTGTTTTCGAGATTTGAGGCGTGGCGAGGGTCGATGGAAAATAAGGGGGTGGATGCTGGACGCTTGCTGGCCGCTTATACAGTTCGTTTTTTGTTCGCGCGGTGGCCGTGGGTGGAGGTGTGTAAGATCATTTGTCAAAGATCGTCGGCCGCGGCATGCCTTTCGGCACGGAGGGCCGCGCCAGCGATGGTGCTGGCCTGTCCATGTTATCGCATGTATAGGTATTTGTCAAGAGGTTCGAGATAAGGAATATGGGATTAGGGCTGCCGGGCGGGGATCGGATCACGAACGCACGAAAACACGAAAGAAAGCAGAGACCCCTTGCCCGGTTGCCGCGTGGCACTACAAGATGGCCCATGGGAGGAAGAGTTCGGTGGTCGATCACAGGCCTGCGTGGCCCCCTGGCCCAGGCTACCCTCGTGTCGTTGCTGCCGCTGTCCGCAAGTCCCGGGCTATCGCCGTCGACAGCCAGGCTTTGTGAGTTCCTTGTTGGATCGGCGATTCATCCATGCTCAGTCGCTCTTGGTAGGGCAATGGCGCAACGAATTCTTCGTAGGCTGGCCGCACGGCCTGCGCGACTTGATGTTGCAACTTCACCGTCAAACCGGTCGAGCACAGTTGGTTGGGCCTCCGTCGATTGCCGCGCGATCAGCGCTTCCGTAATTTCGGTGTCCAGCGACATGCCCAAGGTGTCGCTCATTTCCGCCGCCGCGCGAAGACCCGTTTTTCATCCCAGGGTGTGAACGGTTACCTGGATCGTACTCACCCGTGGCGAAGGTAATCCACGTTACCACATCGTTATGGTGGTCAGCGAAGCGCTGCTTGGGCATGGACGAGTCGTACTTTTCCTTCGGGCTAACGATACCGTTCACCTGCCGCGGCGGCTGGTGAGTCGTTGTATCTCGAAAGCCCGTAATGCCGCCGCGGTCAGGTGCAACGGCTGGTTCGCTGGCACTCCGGGCGACGACTAGTCCGCGTACTCTGCGAACTCATCTAGCACGCTATCCGTTGTGTGGGACAAGTAGTCTAGTTCACCCAACTCTTCGACGCTCCCATACGAAAGGTAGGTGCAACGTTTAGACAACGGCGAGTTCTCAAGCAACGAAAACACCGGTCGCGTGATCTCCTGAAACACCTTTTCCCGGCGCGACTCCGGAGCAACAATGTGGAGCGACACATTGATGTTCGGGAGCAAGGCGCAGAGATCGGCCATTCGCAGTAAGCCGGAGTAAATCGCCGTCGAGTGCTCTACTTCGAAAGCCCTGCGGATGGCGCGACTCTTCAGCCAAAGCACGTCGATTCGCTTGATTGTGTCCAGGGTTGTTTCGTCGTAATTGAGCGGCAGGCGGTCCAGCAGAACTCCCGGCTGCGCCGACCAGTGTTCGGCAACCCGCGATCGGTCAGCGTTAGGCAACCAAATCTTGAAGCCCATCGCCTCCCCGATGCGGCACAAAGAGGCCTGGACGCGAACTGACTCCCGATCGGTGGAAATCTCCACGTGCTCTTCTTGTGGAGTGACCCTGTCGTCAGGCACACTGACAACGACGGGCCCATCTGGCCGTTGAATGCGTCGCCTTAACGCGCGCTCGTATTGCTCACTGTCTACCGCGAAAGTGCGCCCATCGACTTGCAATTGCTGCAAGAACGAATCCAAGAATGCGCCGTCTTCCTGGTTCAGCTTGACTAGACTTCGCCGCAAAGGGCCAAGCCAATATCCGCCCGGCTGAACGTCTCGGGTGAACGAGAGGCGAGAGTACACTTCCGACTCGTGGATTGGGATCGTCTTTTCAAGAGGAAGCCACACGAGGGGATTGACTTTAAACCTGACGACAAACGGGTCGTCATCAGGCACGAAAATTGGCGTTTTGTCCGTGAACGGCCCTTCCAACACATCCAAGACGCCGATCCAGCGAGACATTCGGACCATGTAGCAAATGAACCTGTCGCCGACGCGAATCTTTTCGGCCATGGACCGTTGCGTTTCCCGAAAACCGGAAATCGTGCGGTCCGAGCTAGTAAACGCCTCGAATGTCTCGGGAGTAAACAGGTCAGTCCAGTAGTTCATTACGTGAAACCTCGTTTACTCGCGCGTTTCTGCCACCTAACTTGTTTTTACGCTGACCAGCCTATTACCTGTAGGACGCAAGTTTGCAGCCTAACACGCAGGCTTTGTTGTTTCGTAACTCGAATTGTAATCGTTTGTTACGCATCTGTCACACCGGTTTGCGGGTGATAGGCTGAAACAGCTTATCATCCAATCGCCCGACGGGCCAAAACATCAACTGGGCTACGAATGCCACGCCCACCGCGGTTCAAAACATGCGTGTAAATCATCGTCGTGCGAACGTCGCTTTGGCCCAGCAGTTCCTGCACGGTACGAATGTCGTCGCCGTCGGCCAGCAAGTGCGTGGCGAATGGATGCCGAAACGTGTGACTGGCGAAACTGTGTCGCAATTCATTGGAGTACGATCGATTCCGGCGAGCTGGTTCCCAACCGCGTGCAGCCGAGTTCCTGCATTCGCAGGCCGTCGGCTGTCGTTCGCACCCCTCCGGAGGCTTTAATGCCAATATTTGGCGGCAGGTGCTTTCTCATCAGTCCGATGTCGTGTTCCGTGGCACCCCGATAGTTGTAGTCGCCGCTGGGCTGCTTCACGAAGCCGAAGCCCGTGGAGGTTTTCACAAAATCGACGCCGGCTTTGGCGCAGATTTCGCACAGCTTGATTTTCAGCGTATCACTTGGCAAAAAATCGTTCTCGAAAATTACTTTGACGATTGCCTGGCGTGCACGGGCCGCGGCGACAATCGCCCGAATCTCTCTCTCGACATATTCCCAATCTTCGCCGATCACCTTGCCGACGTTGACCACCATGTCGAGTTCGGTCGCCCCTTGTTCGCAGGCCCAGGCTGCTTCCGCAGCCTTGATTTCAGTCGGATTGCTGCCGTGCGGAAAGCCGATCACCGTGCCGACCGCGACGCCGGATCCGCGCAGGGCCTCGGCGGCAAGCTTCACGGCATACGGCTTGATGCAGACGCTCGCCACGCCGAGCCGCTTGGCCCGTTCGCAGCCGGCGCGCAGTTCGGCGTCGGTCAAGGTCGGATGAAGCATGGCAAAATCGATGAGTTTGGCGAGCGATTGCGGCATGATTGGGCATTCCAAGCGTTAAGAATAGAATCTTGTGTGCAAGGTGGCGGCTAGTGCGAATCGACGCCAAATGCGGTATCTTGAAGCTCGGCTCAAGTCGGTTGAATCCTTGGCGGTAGTGCTGAGTCTATCGTATCCATCTTATGAATTCCGTCTCGCCGATCCCCGATTTTTCCAAAGGCGATGGTCTCGTCCCTGCGATTGTACAAGACGATGGCACTGGCGAAGTTTTGATGCTCGCTTGGATGAACTCCGAAAGCTACGCAGAGACGCTCGCCACCGGCCGGGCAGTGTATTACAGTCGGTCTCGCCGTCGGTTATGGCGCAAGGGGGAAGAAAGCGGGCACGTGCAGCAGGTTCAAGCAATTTACGTGGATTGCGACGCCGACACTATCTTGCTCAAGGTCCGGCAAACGGGCCCAGCATGCCACGAAGGCTACCGCAGTTGCTTTTTCCGTAAACTCACCCCAAGCGGGGCGGAAATCGTGGCCAAGCGGATCGTCGATCCGGCGACCGTCTATCGGCAACATTCGGCAGGATAGCGCGGAAGCTTTTCCGTCGTAATTTTGAAGTTGAGGAAGACAAAGCAAGCGAAACCAAACACCAAGCCCATGCCTCTCGAATCACGGCACTTTTGGGATTGACCTGAGAGAGTGCAAAACTTCAGTCTTAAGCGGCGGAGTACCGCTGATGACCTTGGCCGAGCAGTACGTGCCGCACTTGGGTCAAGAATGCTTCTTTGAATTGATGTCGGGGAACCGCCCGGTGAATTGGCGGCCGTCAAAGCGTTGAAAATCGGACGCCGGTTGGATACACCCTGTCATCATCGGACTGCTTCTGTGCTGGTGGCAAAGTTGATTTCGTGTAAACAACTTGTGCCAAATCGGGCAGCCTATTTCTATGGGGGCTCTGAGAAATGTGGGTTCGAGCCAGCGCTACTCTTTGTAGCATCATCATGGGAAGCAACTTCCGCCTCAATGAACACCTCCACTTGTTGCCCCACATGGACTGGCAGCCCCGACGGGTCGAACGAGTAGATGACTTGCAGCACGCGGGTATCGACTCGTTCGGTGTTCATGCCCGTCAGCGACCGCTTTGGCACGACATAAGGCTCGGTTCTTACATAGCCCAGTGGAAAGCGGATGTTGGGGCTGCCTTTCAGCGCGGCAACGGCCGGCTTACCGGGAACGAAGCGGGGGATGTCGTTCTCGTCGATATCCACACGCACGTGCAGCTTGCTGACGTCCCCCAGTAGAACGAGCGGTTCGACGGAGGGCGCGCCGACATATTCACCCGGTCGCACGTTGACTTGAAGCACTTCGCCGTCGACATACGCGCGAACGGTCAGTCGGTCGAGTTCGGTATTGATGCGATCGACCTGCGACTGCGCCTGTTCGACCGCCGCCTTGGCAACATCTTTTTGATACTGCCAAGCGCCGGCCTTGAGGAGCGACATCTGCGCCTTGGCGTAATTGAGCTTGGCGACGGCCGCGCGGTAATTTTGCTCCGATTGGGTCAATTCTTGTTCGGTAGACACTCGCTTGGCGTATAAATCCTGCGTGCGACGCAAGCTGTCGGCCTGCTGGGTAACGTTTGCCTCGGCCTCGACCACCATCGCTTCCTGCACCGGAATTTCCTCGGGCCGCGGCTCATTCTCCAGCCGCTGCACTTCCGATTTGGCCGCGACAACATCGGCTTGGCGGACCTTTAGCTCAGCCTGCAATTGCCGATCGTCGAGACGGAACAGTGGCTGCAAGGCTTTGACCTTATCCCCTTCTTTGACGAACACATCGATCACCAGCCCCGGCACGGGCGTGCCGACGGCAATGTTTTCGGTTTGTGCCTCGATCATGCCGTTGCCGGCAACCGTGTTGGAAAAGGGCGCTTTGGCCGGTGTGACCGGCGGAGCAACCGGAATATCGATTTTGCGCGTATCGTTTACGTGCTTTACGGCAAAGCCCAAGAGACCGACTGCGCCAAGTGGCAATATGAGCTTGACAAGGAAGCCCAACAGCGACCGGCGACGCCGGATCGGCCGACGGCGAACCGGCTGCGGCGGACTTGCCGGCAGCGCAGGCGGCTCGTGAATCGCAGCGCTGTCAGAGTTTTCCGGAAGCGGTTCGACCGCCGAATTGACGGCGGCTTTGGGCGCTGAGAGATGTGGAGTCACGATGGCCATTTCCGCACCTGATTATAATCCAGTGAAAATTCAGATCTTGCCTATTGAGGCGTTAAGCTGTAGTTGGTTTGCACGTCGACAATGTGGCCGTCGTCCATGTGAGCGACACGGTCGCCGAAATCGAACACGCGGTTGTCATGCGTGACGACGATCACCGAGCGATCGGGCTGCACGGCCACGGCGCGCAGCAACTCCATAATGCGATGACCGTTTTCCGAATCGAGCGCCGCCGTGGGTTCGTCGCAAACAATAAGCCGCGGTTCGTGGACGAGCGCGCGGGCGATCGCCACTCGCTGCTGCTGTCCGCCAGAAAGTTCGTCGGGGAGCGAGTGAATGCGTTCGCCCAGGCCGACTTCGTCGAGCCGCTCGGCCGCCAATCGAACGGCCGCCCGCCGCGACCAGCCTGCAATAATCAGCGGGACAGCAACGTTTTCGGCCGAAGTGAGTGCAGGCAGCAAGTTGTATTGCTGAAACACGAAACCGATGTTTTCGCCGCGAAATCGCACCTTTTGACCGTTTGAGAGCATCGTCACATCGCTGCCCAGCACCGTTACTTCGCCGTCGGTCGGATCAAGAATGCCGGCGATCACCGACAATAGCGTCGTCTTGCCGCAACCGCTGGGGCCGACGAGCAGAGTCATTTCGCCGAGCCAGACATCGAAATCGACGCCACGCAGGGCCATCACCGCCGTGTTGCCTCGGCCGAATTGTTTGGTGACGCCGCGACAGCGAACCGCGAGCAGATTGATGTCGGCACGAGCATCGTGCGTCAAGCCGCGCTGCGCGGGGGAGGTCGCCAGATTGCCGCTCGAGTGGTGAATCACAATATGTTGCATCGTTATCCCTTAAACACAATCGCCGGCTCGACCTTGACCACCTTCCACACACACAGGAGACTGGCCAACATGACGATCAACAAGACAATCGCACCGGTGAGCAGCAGGATCCACCAAGGCATGTAAAAGGCGAGTTTCGCATTGAACTTCGAAAAGTGGCCGAATGCGGCTGCGCCGCCCACACCCAGGCAATAGCCGATGAAGCCGACTTGCGTCGCTTGCAGTAGCACCATGCCGACGATTCGGAAGTTACTGGCCCCCATCGCCTTCAAGGCGCCGAACTGCTTGAGGTTTTCGACGGTGAACAGATAGAATGTCTGCCCTGAAATAGCCGTGCCGACAATCACTCCGAGCACCACGGTAATGCCGAAATTCAAGGGAATGCCGGTGCGCTTCAGGTAATAGTCGATGGTAGCCCAGACAAAATCGTGCCGCGTTAGCGCTTTCAGTCCCGTTTGCGCATGGATTTGCTGGCAGACTTGTTCAACGGGCACTCCTGGCTGCGGTTCGGCGAGAATGAACGACATGGTCTTGCGCTCGCCGGGAGTATACTGCACGGCTTGCGTGTACCGCGTATAGACGATCGGAAACGTCTGAAAGGTCCGCGAAGCCTTACACACGCCAACGATCACGCCCCGACGGTCGTTCATCTCAAAAGTCTTGCCTACTTGAAAAGGTTCGTTGGGCCAAAGTTGACGGTAGCCGGCGTCGTCGATGATCAGCGCATCGTTTCGTCGTAGATCATCCCAGCTTCCCACGAGCATTTGTTGCGGCGCGCCGACAAGTGTGCCGTCGTCAACGCCGAGCAGGATGATCTGTTGGAAATTGCCCGATTCGAGCCGCGCGCGGCCGAGACCCTTGTAAAATCGCACCGCCCATTCGACGCCGGGCACGCCGCGGACGCGCATCAGGTCTTCGTCGCGCATCGGTTTGATGTCGTCCACAAATTGCACGTTATTGTCCATCACCCAGATTCCGGCGCCTTTCACATCCTGAATCTGGCTGGTAGTCATCAGCATCAATCCGCAGAAGATCGAACTTTGTTGGGCAATGAGCAGCGAAGCGAACATCACCCCGAAAACAATTCCGAGGTACTTCGCTTTGTTGCCAATCAGCATTCGCCACGCGATCCACGTCACGTTGAGGCTCCTTGTCGCTGCGGCCTGATCGTGGAGTTCGGGGTTGTTTTTTCCGACGTCTGCGGCGATTGCCGCAGGGAT
Organism: Pirellulales bacterium; assembly: GCA_020851115.1. Classification (GTDB taxonomy): domain Bacteria; phylum Planctomycetota; class Planctomycetia; order Pirellulales; family JADZDJ01; genus JADZDJ01. The sequence goes on along the minus strand of JADZDJ010000093.1, from coordinate 3,579 downwards.
GACAAAGTAAAATTCGTGATGTGTTCCGCAAGCTGTTCCGGCGTGTAGGCCGCGACTTCTTCTATCCCGACAAGCAGTTCAATAATCGGCCTCGCCACTTTGTAGTGCAAACACTGGCCCACGATGCTGAACGCAATCAGGTGGCGCTTCTCCGCGGTTACCTCCTCCGCCAATAATTCGTCGATCACTGACAGCAGCAATTCAAAGTGCGGCCGAATGAACTCTTGCACCAGTTCGGCGACGGCGGTCGTGGGATTGCCCACTTCACGCATCATCAATTGCTCATGCCAGGGCTGAGAGGGGCCGATCATCCGACGCAACATCGTCAGCACCAGGCCGTAAAGCTTTTGCTCCGGCAACGTGCGGTTATCCCAAATTGGCAGCGGCACCTCATCGATCCGCACCTTGTGAGCCAACTTGACGCATTCGATATACAGCCGCTCTTTGTCGCCAAAATAGTAATTCACCGCGGCGAGATTGCTAACGTCCGCGGCATGACAGATTTCTCGCACCGTCGTTTTTTCAAAGCCCTTCTCGGCGAAAATCTTGCTGGCAGCCGCAAACAACCGCTCGCGGGTATCATCAATTCGATTATCCATCGCCATCCACCTTTCGATACACTTGACTAATACAACTGTATTATACGATCGTCTAAAATGCAAGTGGAATCGCAATCATAGAAAGATTTTGTCGTTACAAATCTTGAGAACACCCCATATTTCCCTGATTTCCTGGGCACGAAATTGCCCTGGACACGTTCGGTAAATTCGCTATCCTACCGGCCCTTTTCGAGTTGCCGATGAGGATTTGTGCGGCGGATTTCTAAATCGCCGAAAAAATAATGAAATCTGCCCTTGTTGCTGGCCGCGGGGGGTCGAAGCAACACTTTTTTTGCGGCAGAAAGGAGTCGGTAGATGTCGCGGATCTGGTGTGTGTTGATCGTGGCTGCCGCATGCGCCGGATGCCGCAATTCGCCGCCGGTGATGGACCCGTTTTTTGGCGCACAAACGGTGCCTCCGCCGGGAACGGCAGTGCCGGCTCCCAATGCGCCCCCTGCGCCTCCGTACTATAGCTCCGCGCCGACCTCAACGATCGGCTCGCCCCTCGTGACTCCCCCCGCCGGAACTCAGGCGCCTAACGCGGCTCCTGCCAGCCCACCACCTACCAGCCCACCACCGCCAATTCCATACTCGGTGCCGCCTGGATTTTCGCCAGCGCCGGCAGGATATGGACGGATGACTCCGAATGTTTCGTCGCCTGGCGGATCGCTTGCGCAATCTGCCGCCAACGCGCAGCCATTGGTTGCCGTGCCGCCAGCGGCCAATCGTCCCGTCTATGCTCTGCCGGGTGGATTTTCGTATCCACAAGCGACGTCTACCGCGGCGCCACCGACGTTAGCTCATCAAAATGTGCCCGGATTATTGAATCCCAGAGCGACAGCCGGCGCTACGGACATTCGCAGTGCTGCGCCGGGAACTCCTACGGCGGCAAGACAAGCTGGGTGGCAAGCGGCCGATGAAAAAAACGCGTCTAGTTCGGCGGCGATTGCGGGCGAATCAGCAGCGGCCGTTTCGCCTACGTCGGGAAGCACCGTTCGCATTGTCGAACCTGCTCCGGCCGCGACGGCTTCCAGCGCGGCAATGCCGAACCGATCCGCCGATCAATTTCGACCTGGCAATACGACGACGCTCACGATGCCTGCCGGTTCCGTTTCCAATGGCACGCTGAATCAATCGCTCGCGGGCGAGCCGATTCGCGATCTGGCCGATTTTCCCCCCGTGCAAACTGCATCGTTCGCGGTGCCTGCGGCCGGCAACGCACCGGTCGCTGCCGCCGCGACGACGAGTAACAACTACGGCTATCGATCGGATTATGGTTGGGTCAAAGGCAAACTCGAATATACGCAAAGCGCGCGCACCTGGCGGCTGCGGTACATTCCTCCCGAAGCTGCCAACGACCATTACGGCGGCAGCGTCATTCTATCCGATCCAAGCAACCGGCTGGCCGGATTTCAACCCGGCCAGTTCGTCGTTGCCTATGGCACGCTCGATCCGGCTGGACGCGACACGGGCAGTTTCGCGGCGATGTACAACATCCAGCGAATCGAGCGCCAGTAGCCATAGTGCTTCGGTGGGCCGCGAACTTTGAGCGAGTCAAGCACGATTGGAAGCCGCCGGCGGACATGACAAAACGGTACTTCGCCGAGCCGATTTCAGTCGCAAAATTCGGGTCTTCGCCAGAATTTGTGGGTGATTCAGGTCAGAATCGGTGATTCGATCATGGATTTTCTGCGGCATGGCAGGACAAAAGAATGATCGAAAGCATGCGAGTTCCGACGGATTATCCGGCAACGGCGGCCAGTCGCGGCCAGACAGACGGTAGTTCTTGGTTCTCTTTACCCTTGCCAAAGTTCCGAGGGCCAGATTCCCACGCCCTATAAATTGTCCCAAAACCACGAAATCCTTGTATGAAATCAACTCCCGCGCAGCATGTTATCCACAGACTCTGGTGAGGAGGCAGAAATCAATAGTTCGATAGTTCGGTGCGCCCACCGAATTGAGTGGCAATCGGTCGCGGGGAGTGTTATATTCTTCTCTGCTAAGTCCTGGCGCAGTGCGAGCTGCGCCGGCGAACTTCTTCAGATTTCGCCAACGAATGGAGATGATGGGCTTCGACGAAGCGACCATTCAATCTCACCGCATTCTCAAGGGGGATCCACCATGACAATGCATCGGACAATGGCAGCAGCGATCGTGGCGACGGGGTTCATTCTTGGCGTGCCATTCCAGAGGCCCGCCTCGGTGCGCGCCGACATTTACCAGTGGGAGTGGGTCGATCCAGGCGACCCCGGCTTGGGCAAGCAGCCCAGCGCCACGCTCTGCCCAGGCGGTGCAGGCGTCAACGCGTTGCCAGGTGCGAGCTTATCGTCTCGCGACTTGACGATGGCGTATTTGATCGACGCCGACTTGACAGGGGCGAGCCTCAATAACTCTACGCTGACGAACGCGGATTTTACACAGGCCACGTTAACGAGTGCAAACTTTAAATCCGCAAACTTTAAATCCGCAACCTTGGACGGTGCGAACTTTCTGAACGCCAACCTGAGCGGGGCGGACTTCGAATCCTCATCGCTCATCGGCGCGAATTTCCTGAACGCCAACGTGAGCGGTGCGAACTTCAGTTACACCTATGGCTTCACGGCCCAGCAACTGTACGACACCGCCAGCTATCAGAACCACGATCTGCAAGGAATTAGCTTAGCCAACCACAACCTCACGAATTGGAATTTCGCGGGGCAAAACCTCGGCAATGCAGGGTTTGGTTCCTCGAGGCTCAGCGGCGCGAACTTTCTGAACGCCAACGTGAGCGGGGCGTACTTCGGATACACCTATGGCTTCACGGCCCAGCAACTGTACGACACCGCCAGCTATCAGAACCATGATCTGCAAGGAATTATTTTATACGGCAACAACCTCACGAATTGGAATTTCGCAGGACAAAACCTCGGCAATGCGTCGTTTTACGGCTCGACACTCAGCGGTGCGAACTTTCTGAACGCCAACGTGAGCGGGGCGTACT
>JADZDJ010000092.1 GCA_020851115.1 Pirellulales bacterium | reverse complement strand
CCGAGATCACTGCTCCGACAAACAAGATCGCGTCCACTTCTGCTCGTCGATCGTGCGCCCTACTTGCGACGAACATAAAGCGCTGGATGAACTGATCCCTTGGCTGTATCTCAAAGGCGTCTCGACGGGCGACTTTCGCGAAGCCCTGCAAGCGCTGGTGGGAGAAGAGGCCGCTGTTCTTGACAATCCAAACCTTACGGTCGCCTGCGTCATTGGAGACGGCGAAGCAGAAACCGGACCTTTGGCGGAGCTGTTTCTTGATGCGGCCGAAGCGATCGAGATGGGCATAATTGCCGCTGCTGAAGCCGCGATCCAAATAGACTTCGGGCGAGACGCTGTCGGATTGGTAGCGAACGTCCATCAGGCGGCCTGCGCCGCTGTAGGAATAGGCCGTGAGGTTCTTGGTTCCCGCCAACCCTGCGCCGGCCTGCTGAATCGCGGCCACCCGCGAGAGTTGATCGTCGGCCGAGCCGCCGCTGCCGTAGCCGTGGGTGACGATTCGCTGGGTGAATCGGATGCGAGAATCAGTTCCGCCGCTGCCCCAGCGGGTTTTCATTTTGCGGACTTCTATTTCGACGTCGGACCTTGAACCGTGGCAAATTCAAGGAAGGGCGCCCCGCTGACAACTTTTTCAAGTAGCCGCGCGGTGTTCACTGGATTCCCGCGCCAAAATCCGCCAAAATCCTGGTTGTTAGCGATCAAAATGATGGTTGGTCTCGTAATTTTTGGGTCCAACCAGCGATCCAATCGCGACAAGGCGCGGCAACCTATGGGAGAATGCTGACGCCGCGGGGAGTTTCGCGGCCTCTCCGATCCCGGCTTACATGGCTGACTCCTGTTAAATTGCTTGCATTGCAGGCTCGGCGCGGGCCACGCTCACCAAGTTTTCTTCGAACTGTTGTCGACAAATTGAGTAAACAGCCATCGAGCATTTCCATGTTATCAAGCGACCGTTTCAATGCTGCCATCGCGAACATCGACCAATCCAATGCCGCCGATCCCCATCGGGAATGGTTCGACGGCAAAGAAATCGCCAAGGAAGTACTCTACTCGCAGCGAATGACGGCGTGGCTCCATCGCCTCTCGCCAGACGCTTCCGAAACGCTCCGGTTGGCGGCTCGCGGCCAGCATATCTGTCGGTGGACGATTCCGCGAAATCGCTTTCCGATGGACCGCGCCGGTTATCATCGCTGGCGGAGCGATTGTCAGCGGATGCACGCGGAGAAACTGGGCGAAATCATGCAAGCCGCCGGTTACAGCGACAACGAAGTGGCTCGAGCCCAATCGCTGGTCCGCAAAGAGCGGTTGAAGCTCGATCCGGAGTCGCAGTTGCTCGAAGATGTGATCTGCTTGGTTTTTCTCGAAAGCTACTTTGCCGATTTCGCCAAGCAGCACGACGAAGCAAAGCTCATCGACATCGTTCGCAAGACTTGGAAAAAAATGTCGCCTCGCGGGCACGAAGCGGCGCTGAAGTTGCCGATGGCGGCGGACGCCAGAAAAATCGTCGAACAAGCGCTCGCCGCCCCGTGAACGAAAAGCCACGAACCCCGACTATGAACCTCTGACCCGTCAACCCTTGCACGCGGAAATCATCTCGATCGGCGACGAAATGACCAGCGGTCAGCGGCTGGATACCAACAGCCAGTGGCTCAGCCTGCGCCTGGGCGAACTTGGCGTCTCGGTAAAGTTTCATACCACGGTCGCCGACGACCTGGCAGCCAATGTGCAGGTGTTTCGCTTGGCCGCCGAACGCGCCGATCTGATCGTTGCCACCGGCGGCCTGGGACCGACGGCCGACGATCTCACCCGCGATGCGATCGCCGCCGTGGCTGGGGTGGAGCTCGAGCTTGACGAAGGATCGATGGGCCATATCGAACGCCTGTTTGCCCGGCGCAAGCGACCGATGCCCGAGCGAAACCGCATCCAAGCCATGTTTCCGCGCGGCAGCCGGGTGATTCCCAACCCCGCGGGCACCGCCCCGGGCATCGACATGGAAATTTCGCGCCCCGGGCGAATGCCAGCACGCATTTTCGCCTTGCCCGGCGTACCGGCGGAAATGAAAGAGATGTGGACGCAAACGGTCGCCGCGGAGTTGTCGAAGCTACTCGGCACGCCGCACATCATTCGCCATCGGCAGATCAAGTGTTTCGGCGTGGGCGAGAGCGACTTGGAGCAGATGCTACCCGATATCATTCGTCGTGGTCGCGATCCGCAAGTGGGGATTACGGTTCATGGAGCGACGATCACGTTGCGAATCACCGCCGAGGGCGACACGGCGGACGAGTGCTTTCGCCGCATGGAGCCGACGATTGCCACCATCCGCGAATGCTTGGGCGACCTGGTCTTCGGCGAAGGCGACGACGAGTTGGAACATGCGGTCGTGCGGCTGTTAAAACAACAGCAGAAAACGTTGGCCACGGCCGAATGGGGCAGCGGCGGGATGATCGCCCATTGGCTGACCGAAGCGCCCGACAGCCGCGATTTTTATCTTGGCGGCCTGGTTGCAAACAGCGGCGCATTCCCCGAGCCGCACTTCGATGGGCGCGCCGCCATCGATCCCAATCTATCGCCGGATGCAAAGCTGGCTGCCGCGGCCGCGAAGGCTTGCCAGGAAGAATACCACGCCGACTACGGACTTTCCGTGGGCCAATTGCCGATCGTCAACGGCACCGATGCGGCCGTGCCGCTGCTCTGGTTTGCCTTGGCAACGCCCGACAATTTACTCGTCAAGTCGTCGCCGTACACCGGCCATCCGGACATTTTAAAATTGCGCGGCGGCAAGCAAGCGCTCAATTTGCTGCGGCTGACTTTGCTGTGCGGCCAGAGATCTAAGCCGGCGCCGATTCGCGAATCAACTGGCTGATCTGCTTGAACTGCGGCGACTTGGAGTCTTCGCACCATTCAAACAGCGCCGCCTCGGTGGTGGTGATGGTTGCTCCCGACGATTCCATCCGCCGCAAGGCAACTTCATAGTCGAACTTGAACCGGGAGCCGATTGCATCGGCCGCCACATAGATCGAGATTCCTTCGGCCAGCAAATCGAGTACGGTTTGTTGGACGCACACATGGGCTTCGATGCCGCAAACGAGCCACTTTCGCCGGTCGCTCGCCCGCAATTCGCGGCAGATATCCGAGCATGCCGCGCAACTAAAGCTGGTCTTATCGAACCGTCGTCCGAGTCGCTGGGCAAGCTCGGGTAAAGTCGCTCCCAGGCCTTGCGGATACTGCTCGGTCGCAAGCGCCGGCACTCCGAGCAGTATCGCTCCGTCGAGCAGTCGACGGATATTCCAAATGATTCGCTCGTGCTGCTCGATCAAGTCAATTAGCTTGCCCTGCACGTCGACGACCAGCAGCCCGGCATCGTCTGCCGACATTCGCTCGGGGCTGCGGGTGAAGAGTGTGTCGTCGCTCATGCACTGAGTGTACTCCTCGAATTGGGTTGTGAGGAGGGGCTCGCATGCTTGGGGATCGGAGATTCGCGCACCAGCCATGGCCCTGAGCACGGCCAAGCGCGAGCCACTCGCGCCTGGTTCAAGTTCCAAGTAGCACCAGGTAAGCAACCATCACCAATCCCAAGATCGAAATGACCACCAACATCATCATTCGCGCTGCATACGATCGGGGCCTGGCCAAGTCCGTCCCGATAAACTGCCGTAAGAACTTCAGATGCTCACGCGCAGCCACCACGTTGATGAGTACTCCCACGGCGACGAGCGCCACTCCCATCGACAGCGACCAGCCGGTGCTCGGCAGATTGACACGCGCAGCCCCCAATTGAGCGCCCCGAAGCGAGACGACTTCGTGCAAAAACAAGCCGAATTTAGCCACGATAAAGCCAAACCCCATCAGCGCCAAGCTTGTGCGAATCCAGGCCAGCAGCGTGCGTTCTCCGGCCAAGTAGGTTCGCTGCTCGTCTCCGGTGGCCGGGCGAATCGCCGGCGGTTGGCGGTGAGAAGTCATGGGGAAAGGATGATCGATGAATGATGAATGAAAAACGGACGGCAGCCACGCCGCCAGCTACGTCCTTGAGAAGTGTATTCGTTGTCAGACGATCGTCGCCATGTTCCAGCATTTTGTAAAGATGGACGGCCAGGCTTGGTCGCTTTTTCACGATTCATCGATCATCCGTCATCGTTTCGGTTGCTCCCAGCAGCGCCTGAATTTTATCCAAGCCAATCTCTGCGATCTGGCTCGGCGAGAACGTCAGCTTCTGTTTGTTTTTCTTGATTTCGGCGTTCATTTTTTTGGCAACCTCGCCTTCGCGTTTGTGCAATTCGCCAGCCAAGATGTCTTCGACCGCGTTGCCCAGCTCGCGAGCCAAATCGCCCCCAATTTTATCGACTTTTTTCAGCGTGAGATCGACGAGACGCAGGTTTACGTCGGTGACTTTGGGCCGCAGTTCGATCGTGCCAAACGAAGCGTCGGCGACCGGCTGGACGGCGATTTCAACGTCGAGCCGCACTTCAACGGTCGCCTCCGCTTCGACGTGGAAATTCAGCCCCTTGACCCCGACGCGCCAGCGTTCTTGCCGCGCATCGGTCCACAATTTGGCGATGAGGTGCACGCGAAACGCGGTGCGTCCCTCGCCGAGGGGACGTGCCTTCGTGAACCGCACTTGTAGGTTGTTTGCTGGATCGATCAGTCGCACCGAATACTTCCGCCACAGGCCGTCGTTCCGCCGCTTGATGCGTTTGTCGAGATGCCAACCGCCGTCGCGCTGTACCCAGTGATAGCCAAGGTGGAAATCGGCCTGATGCCCCCAATCGTCGCTTTTTTCGTACTGCGGCGGGATGCTGTCGATGATGATTTGTTTCGCCAAGTCGGCCAGAGCTTGATTTGGCGATGGCTCGAGATCGCCGCAGCGGGCAATTGCCGCACCCCGCGAAAATATCGCGCCAAGAAGCAACATCGAAACCAATCGCACCACGATCATTGCTTGTAACGAGTGACGAGAAGGGAAAACGAGCTTGAGAAGCGGCCGCAAGTTTAGCCGAACCTACCTGAAACCAGAATGCCAGGCTGCCGTTCTTCTCGAACCATCGATTGTGCGGCGTTTCGAAGCCATGATGCGATGCCGCTTACAATCCAGGCATCCATCCGGTTAGCCCCGATCCACAGGTCGTGGTTCAACTCTATTTTCCAACAGGTACCGTTTGGATACGAGATCTACTTGGCAGGCAGAATTTCGAGTACATGGCAAAATGTCGATTGGACACTTTGGCTAGCTTACCTACTTTCCAGGAATCTCAAAAAATTTTTGATGAATGAGTCGTTCGCGAGAAGCGAGTTGCCAAACGACAGAATCGCCCGAAAAAATTCGGACAAATCCGAATTTAGCGGTTGCGAACATGCTAGCACCATCATCGTTCACCGTAGGTTATAAAGTGTTTTGCAGACACAACTTACAGAAAACGGCGTGACATAGTTGACGTTCGGCCAATTCCGTGTATGATGCACCCTTCATGCTGTATGTTGTGGTTCATTATGGCATCCACCACAATATATAGATATTAACGCGATTGACGATACTTTCCACCCATTCGGGGTGTTTTCGGCCCAAAGTTCTCGCCGGTTTCCCCTAAGATTGACAAGGTAACGCGTCGAACCGTTGGTATCGCGATTTGTATGGATGTACACGTCGCCTGGTATGGATGCCCCTCTTTTGAACCCAGAAGGAGCTGACCTATGGCAAGCGCCGAGCTGACTTTGCCCAAGAAACGTTCTCCGAAGCGAGCTAGTGCCATGCGGAACGGGTTGCGACTGCGAGCTGGCGGATTGGCGATCGATCCCGTGTTTTGCCCGACCGGTGTGGCTGACCCGTTCGACACGGTCGAGTGGGAGACGCGCACGGCCGTCATCAAAGGGGAAGATGGCAAGTTGCTGTTCGAGCAAACCAATTGCGAAATCCCCACATTCTGGAGCCAACTGGCTACCAATGTCGTGGTCAGCAAATACTTCTATGGCGAGAACGGCACTCCCGAGCGCGAGAACAGCGTCCGCCAACTGATCAACCGCGTCAGCCGAACGATCGCCGATTGGGGCGTTGCCGATGGCTACTTTGCCAGCGCCGCGGACGGCGAAACGTTCTATCGCGAATTGACCTGGCTCTGCCTGCATCAGCACGGGGCGTTCAATTCGCCAGTGTGGTTCAATGTCGGCCTGTTTCATCAGTACGGCGTGAAAGGCGCAGCGTGCAATTGGCATTGGAATGTCGAGAGCGAAACGGTTTGCCAGCCGGAGAATCCGTACGAGTTCCCGCAAGGCTCGGCCTGTTTCATTCAGAGCGTGAACGACAACATGGAAGACATCATGGAGTTGGCGCGCAGCGAGGCCATGCTGTTCAAGTTCGGCTCGGGCACCGGGACCGACCTGTCCACGCTCCGCTCGCATCGAGAAAAGCTATCGGGCGGCGGACGCCCGAGCGGCCCGTTGTCGTTCATGCGGGTCTACGACCAGATTGCCGCGGTGGTGAAAAGCGGCGGCAAGACGCGCCGCGCGGCCAAGATGCAATCGCTGAAAGTCGAGCATCCCGACATCATGGATTTCATCGAATGCAAGGCCAAGGAGGAGAATAAGGCCCGCGTGCTGATCGAAAAGGGCGGCTACGAATCGAATTTCAACGGTGAAGCGTACAGTTCGATTTTGTTCCAAAACGCCAATCTGTCGGTCCGCGTCAGCGACGAATTCATGCGAGCCGCCGAAGCCGATGGGCAGTGGACGACGCATTGGGTGACGGACAAGGCCAAGCATGGCCCTGAGTATCGCGCCCGCGACGTCATGCAGCGGATGGCCGAGTGCGCCTGGCAATGCGGCGACCCCGGGGTGCAGTACGATACGACGATCAACCGCTGGAACACGTGCCCGAACAGCGGGCGGATCAATGCGAGCAACCCATGTAGTGAATATATGTTCCTAGACGACACGGCCTGCAATCTGGCGAGCATCAATCTGATGAAATTCCGCCAAGACGACGGTACGTTTGACGTCGAGCGGTTCAAGAACGCCTGCCGGATCTTTTTCATCGCCCAGGAAATTCTGGTCGATCACGCCAGCTATCCGACGAAGAAAATCGCGCTGAACAGCCATCTCTACCGGCCGCTCGGTTTGGGTTACTCAAACCTCGGCAGCCTGCTGATGGCCGGCGGTACGCCGTACGACAGCGACGCCGCGCGCGGATGGTGTGGTGCGATGACCGCGCTGTTGCACGGAACTGCGAACCTGACCAGCGTCGAGTTGGCCGCGGCCGTCGGGCCGTTCGATGGCTACGATAAGAACCGCGAGCCGATGCTCCATGTCATGCAAATGCACCGCGACGCGACAGACGAGATCGACGACGCCTGTCCGGCGTATTTGAAAGACGCGGCGGGCGAACTTTGGGATCAGGTGCTTGACGGCGGCCGGCAATATGGCTTCCGCAACGCCCAGGCCACCGTGCTTGCCCCGACCGGCACGATCAGCTTCTTGATGGACTGCGATACGACCGGCATCGAGCCCGACATCGCGCTAGTAAAGTACAAGCAGCTTGCCGGCGGCGGCATGCTGAAGATCGTCAACAACACGGTGCCGCTGGCGCTCAAGACGCTTGGCTACGATCAGCCGAAGATCGAATCGATCCTTGCCTACATCAAGGAAAACGACACGATCGAAGGCAGTAGCGGGCTTGCGCCGGAGCATCTGCCGATCTTCGATTGCGCCTTTAAGCCGCGTGGAGGCCAGCGCTCGATCGCTTGGCATGCGCACGTCACGATGATGGCCGCCGCGCAGCCGTTCCTTTCGGGCGCGATCAGCAAGACGGTCAACATGCCGCGCGAAACCTCGCCCAACGACATCGCCAATGCCTATATGGAAGGCTGGCGACTGGGGCTCAAGGCGCTGGCGATCTATCGCGACGGTTCGAAGGAAAGCCAACCGCTGAATACGAGCAGCGAAACCGACAAGGCCGCCGCGAAGGCGACGCCGAAACCACGGCGCGAGCGGCTCCCCGACACACGCCGATCGCTAACGCATAAGTTCAGCATCGCCGGCCACGAAGGCTATCTCACGGTTGGCCTTTACAACGACGGCCGCCCTGGCGAGTTGTTTATCACGATGGCCAAAGAAGGCAGCACCATCGGCGGCTTAATGGACTGCTTCGGCACGGCGGTCTCGATGAGCCTGCAATATGGCGTACCGCTCGAAGTGCTGGTCAACAAGTTTTCGCACTCGCGGTTCGAGCCGAACGGACATACGAAGAACCCCGAAATTCGCATCGCCAAGAGTGTGGTCGATTATATTTTCCGCTGGATGGGGATCGAGTTCCTGCCAGGTTATCGCGAGGCGAACCGCGGCGTTTCGGCCGAGGATGCGAAGGAAGGATCGGTTCAGGGTTCAGGGTTCAAGGTTCAAGATTCCGCGCAAACGGAGCCCGAATCAACAGCCCGTCGAGATTTTGAATCCACGCAGAGAGCCGGTGAGGGTTTGGGCACACCGGAGGGCACGAAGTCAACGGCTGCCGCAGGCCCGGCGCCCAAAACCGCGGCGCGAAAAGCGCCGGCCAATGGAGTGGCGAATGGAACCCAAACGAAGAGTCCCCAGAAGACGCTCGGCATTGTCGAGGAGAATGCCGCGATGTTGCACCGGGCAGGAGTGGCGATTCACATCGATCAGAACTCTGGCGTCGTCTCGCGCGAAGAGCAGTTCGCCAGTTTTCAACTCGACGCTCCCACCTGCGACAACTGTGGTTCGATCACCGTGCGCAACGGCAATTGCTACCTGTGCCACAACTGTGGAAATAGCATGGGATGCTCGTAGCTCATCGCTACGAATTCATGGGGTTGCTCGATCATGGGTTTCGGCCAGGATGCCCACGAGCAACCTTGCCATGCTGCTGGTCGAAGCTTGCTTATTGCTTTGTTCCCGCGCTGCACAGAACCTCTCTCGTGTGGCGAATATCCCTCTTTGGGCGCAGCTTGCTGCGATTCCGCGGATCGATCGTCGCGGCTATGACGGTTGCCGTAGCGTTTCGATCGCTTTTTCGACGTGCTTCAATCCGCCAACGGGTGCTTGGCAGGTGAAATTTTCACAAATAAACAGCGTAGGTTCGCCTTCGCTAGCCGATTTCCCGGCGAACAGCGGATTGAGCGCCGGTGAACGATAGCGGTTTGCCGTTGGCTGAGCCGGCCGCATCGCCAGCAACTTGTTTGGAATAAAATTCCGCCGGAGCGTGGAAAGTGCCGCAGCCGTATCGGCATTTTTCGCCTCGCCGAGCAGAACGATTTCTGGCATCGGCCCGAGGTGCATATCGAGTGCCAACAGCATTTGCCCGAAAGCCGTCGGAGCCCGTTCGATGAGGCTGGCCGCCGAACGCAGCGTTTTTTCTGCCGCGGCCAGGAAGTCGCTACGCCCGGTCAGCTTACCCAGCCGCACCAGCACCGTGGCGGCCAGTGAATTGCCGCTGGGGACCGAACTATCCTGAATGTCTTTATGGCGGGCAATGAGTTGCTCGTGGTCGTCGGCCGTGTAGAAAAATCCACCGGCCTGGGCGTCGGCGAAGTGTCTTAATAAGATCTCGACCAATTTCACCGCTTCGTCGATGTAGCGTTCGTCAAACGAGGCCTCGTACAAACTCAAAAGAGCGTTGGCTAGCGCGGCATAGTCGTCGAGGTAGGCGTCGAATTTCGCTTGCCCGGCTCGCCAGGTGTGCAACAATCGGCCATCGGGTCGGCGCATTTCTCGCAAGATAAACTCGGCGGCTTTGACAGCGGCCCCTAAGTAGTTCGGCTCGCCCAGGACTCCGGCGGCGCCTGCCAGGGCATTAATCATCAGCCCATTCCACGCGACCAGCACTTTATCATCGCGCCCCGGCCGCACGCGCTGGTCGCGCACTTCCAGCAACTTCGTCCGCGCTGTGTGCATCTCCGCCCGAAACTGCTCGAACAACTTGTGCCGCACCTTGGCGCACACATCGAGCGGCTTGGGCATATTCAAAATGTTTTGCCCTTCAAAGTTTCCCGACCCAGTCACGTCGTAGACGTAGCAAAAATCCTCGGCCGTTTCATCACCGAGCACTTCGGCGATTTCGGCAGGGTTCCAGACGTAGAACTTCCCTTCTTCTCCTTCGCTGTCGGCGTCCTCGGTGCTGTAAAATCCGCCGGCCGGATCGGTGAGATCGCGCAGCACATAGTCGCACGTCTCGCGCGCCACGCGGGCGTACTCCTCATTCCCCGTCGCTTGATACGCCTCGACATACGCCGCCGTCAGCAGCGCGTTGTCGTACAGCATCTTCTCGAAGTGGGGCACGAGCCAGCGCTCATCGACCGAGTAGCGATGAAACCCGCCGCCGAGCTGGTCGTACATCCCGCCGGCCGCCATTTTGTCGAGCGTCTTGGCGACCATGTCGAGAGTCGCCGGTTGGCGATGGCGCTTCCACAGCCGCAAAAGCAGTTGCAAATCCATCGGATGCGGGAACTTCGGCGCGCCGCCGAAACCACCGTGGTGGTCGTCGAAACTTCGCTCCAGTTGCAGCCCCGCCTGCTGGATCGAATTGAGCGACAGGTCATGCTCCCCGCGCGCGGCGTCGCCAAGACTCGCGATATGCTCGGTGAGCTTGCCGGCTTGCTCCAGCACATGCTCGCGGCGATTCTGCCAGGCGTCGGCTACGGCCAGCAGCACTTGATCGAACCCCGGCATGCCCATCTTCGGATGCGGCGGCCAATAGGTGCCGCCGTAGAACGGCTGCAAATCGGGGGTGAGAAACACCGACATCGGCCACCCGCCGCGCCCGGTCATTAGTTGCACGGCGCTCATGTAAATGTGATCGAGGTCGGGCCGCTCCTCGCGATCGACCTTGATATTCACAAAATGCTCATTCATCACTGCCGCGATCTCGGCATTCTCAAAACTCTCATGCTCCATCACGTGGCACCAGTGACAGGCCGAGTAGCCAATCGACAGAAAAATCGGCTTCTGCTCGCGCTGCGAACGCTCAAGCGCCTCCGGCCCCCACGGATGCCAGTCCACCGGATTGTTTTGGTGCTGGAGCAGATAGGGGGACGTTTCGGCGGCGAGTTGGTTGGGCATATTCGAGATAACCGCTAATGAACGCTAATTCTCAGCCTATTAGCGACAATGAGCGTGAATTAGCAGTTTGCAAATCTTCACTTGAATTGCTGCTCCGGCCCGGGAAACTTCCCCTCGCGCACATCATCGCGGAACCGCGTCACCGCGTCGTTGATCGTTGCCTTCACGTCCGCATACGCCTTCACGAACTTCGGCACATAGCTGCTGGTGATGCCGAGCAGGTCGTTGATGACGAGCACTTGACCGTCGCATTCCGTCCCCGCGCCGATGCCAATCGTGGGGATTTTCAGAAACTTGGTGATCTTCGCGGCGATCGCCGACGGAATGCACTCCAGCACGATCGCAAACGCCCCGGCGTCTTCCGCCGCGCGGGCGTCGGCCAGCAGCCGGTCTTCATCGCGCTGCACTTTGTAGCCACCTAGCACATGCACATTTTGCGGACGCAAACCGACGTGGGCGACGACCGGAATGCCCGCCGAGACCAGCCCGCGAATCACGTCCGATTGATCGGCACCCCCTTCGAGTTTTACGGCTTGGCAGCGAGTCTCTTTCAAAATCCGCCCGGCGTTTTCGATTGCCTTCACGACGCCGAGATGATTCGTCGGAAACGGCATATCGACGATCACGAGAGCGTTATTGACCGCCCGCCCAACCATCTCGGCGTGATAAATCATCTCATCGAGCGTCACGGGGAGCGTATTCGGATGCCCCTGCACGACCATCGACATGCTGTCGCCGACGAGAATCGCCTCGACCCCCGCGGCGTCGATCAGCGCGGCCATTGCGTAGTCGTACGCCGTCAGCACGGTGATTTTCCGCCCGGCCTGCTTGAGGGCCGCGAAGCGGGGAACGGTCATGCGTTGAATGTCGGGCATTGGGATCCGTATTTGAGGAGAAATTGGGCAAAGAAAGCCGATTCTTGCGTCCTCTCTCGTTTCAACTCTTTTCAAACGTGAACAGTCCATTGGCGTCGCGTTGCTACCATTTTAGGCGTTGATCCGCCCCATTCCCAGTCGCCGCTGGTAGGTCAATTCACACGTTTAAATTAGCGCGGCGTAGAATTCCACTGCAACCGCAGGACCGAAACGCGGGAAGTGATGGAGCGACGGTAAGCAAATAAGGCAGAACCTCCAACGTATCGTGGAAATTACTGTTTCAAGACTAGACCTCTTCCGGTATTTTTTACGACGATTTAGCCGTACACGACCGGCGAGCTAACGCTCCTTCCATCCGGCGACTTTGATGCAGATGGCAACGTGGATGGCGCGAATTTCGTCGCCTGGCAGACGCAATTCCCGGTTGCGCCGTCTGGAAGCTCATCTGTGTCAGAGCCAGGTGCAAATTAGCTTATGCGACTTGCAATTACCGGAATCGAGATCGCGGTCGAACGTAAATGAAACGCTAAACGGAATGGTCGCAAGCAGGTCGATGAGCAACCCGCACGTTGAAGCTTGTCACCCGCACGACGATTTTTTCCGAAGCTGCTAGTCCGCCGCTTCTTGGCGCATTCGAATGCTGCACTCCGACGGGCCGACAGGCTTGTCAATGTTCCTTGCGGATACGGTGAATCTGAATTCCCGCCGAATTCGGCGGCCGCTTCATGCAACCGTGCGCCGACCTCGGCTGGCGACTACAGTTGGATCTTGCCCTGGATCAGTAAATGAATTCTTGACCGATCGACCAGCACGCAGCCGGTGCGAGCGGCCAGTTCGATGGCCGAGGGAGTAAATGTGCTGTTGGTGATTACGGCGCAGCGGACGCAGCGGTGTCGGCTCATTCCAGTGTGGACTTTTTGGATCGAGCTGTTCTCGACCATTTCTGCGCAGCCTTTGACCTGCACGGCAACCGATTCGTCGCCTTTCTCGGCGACAAAGTCAACGCCTTGATCGCTGTCGAGTTTCGCCGCACGCGCCCGATAGCCTAGATCGTCGAAAATCGCCCGCACGAATTTCTCAAATGAAACGCCCCGTAGGTCGCGCCAATCGAACGACAGCAGTTCATTGCGACGACTATTGAATTGCCGAACAAGCTCGGCATGATGATGCTTGGCTGCATCGAACGCTTTCTGCGCCGCGGCCACCGTGGGCTCATTGTCAGCAATCTGCGATCGAAGTTGGGCGAGTTTCGGCTGATCGGTCGTCAAGCGTTCCTGAACGAATTGGTCGCGCGGATGCACAAGCAAGTGAAGCATTGCCAGTAAGGCGGCTCCGGCGGTCAAAAAGCCGCCAGCTAAAACGACGCGGGTGGGAAAAGGGAACATTCCGACCAAGACGCAGCCAACGACCATTCCGACGCCCGCAGCCACTAGGGCGGGAGCGATTCGCCCCAGCGCGAAGTTGCGAAACGATTGGCGGGCACGCAGCAGAAAAGCGTCATGCCGCACGCGCCGATGCGTGGAGGCTGCACGGGCCAGCAGATCTTGGTGAACTCCAGCCAGGTGCTCGACTTGCCTTTGAAGAGCGGTCAGGCGCAGTTGCGATTCATCGACTTGGCTTGACGTGATGGCCACTCGGTCGCCTGGAGGAGCGAGTGCCGCATCGACGGCGACCGAGGCGTCCAGGAGCGTCTGCACATGGTTTTCGACCAGCGACGCGGCGTTGGCGACGCCACCCACTTGTGCCAACAACTGCGCCTTCAGACGATCGAACTCCACAGAGTCGATCACTCCTTCGTCTCGCAAAGCGGCAAGTTTTCTGAGTTGATCGAACGGATTCGGGGCGGACATCGATGGTATGGCAAGTAACACCCGGCCGGTGATGTGCGAAGCGTTGCTCTCCAGCCGCAGCAAGCAGGAAGCGGTTCGGCCTTTCCACGGACTCTCGTGGGCGAAACTCCGATGCGGCAACCTCCTCCTCTACCGACCGAGTAAGATGGGAGCGCCATCTCATTGTAGTCGCCAAGTGAATGGACGGTTATATTGCCGGATATGAATTCGGGATCAATTCGGCTGCTTTCTTCCACGTTGTTCGCACAATACCGCGGCATCGACGGTTTTCTGGGCACGCGCGCATCGGTGATGCTCGATCTGGTGGTGTTGACGATGATCTTGGTGCTGCCGGTGATGGGGTGGAGCATTTGGCAGGTGCGCAATCGGCGGCGGTATGTGCTGCATAAGAGGGTACAATTGACGCTGGCGAGCATCCTGCTGGTGGCCGTCATGGCATTTGAAATTGACATGCAAGCGATCAGCGGCTGGCGCCAGCGAGCGGAACCATCGCCCTATTGGCCCAGCGGAGTTTGGGCGAGCTTGAATTTGCATCTGGTATTTTCGATATCCACGGCTGCCGTATGGCTCTATGTCGTGATCGGTGCGCTGAGGAAGATTCCCCAACCACCAGGACCGTCAGCGTATAGCCGGCGGCATCGATTTTGGGGCTGGGTCGCAGCGGTGGACATGACGTTAACCGCGGTCACTGGGTGGGCGTTTTATTGGTTGGCGTTTGTGGCGTAAGGGGAACGCGATCAGCAGTATACGGGATACGGTTGAAGCGCCAGCAAAATGCACGATTTCAACACCGCCTACCGCTTACTACCTACGATCCGCTTACACGCTATGCTGTGGATGTAACCGCTCGCCAGACGTCAAAGTAATGCGGTTCATGGCATTGAGAAACGCCAGGGCACTGGCTTCGACGCTGTCGGTCGAGACGCCGCGACCGCGGTAGACGCGATTGCTGTGCTCGACTTCGACATTCACTTCACCTTGAGCATCTTTGCCGACGGTGACGGCCTGAACGCGAAAGTCGCGGCATTTAACATCCAGGTCGGTGATCTTTTCAATCGCCAGGAAAATGGCGTCCACCGGGCCATCGCCTGCCGTCATTGTCTCGCTGATGTTTTCGTCGCCGCGACGGAGGGTGAGCTGCACTGTCGGCTTCCCTTCGGTACCGCAACTGACATGGTAGGAAACGAACGACCAGGTTTCCGGCACATCCAGGATTTGCTGCTCGCAGAGTGCCGCGATGTCGCCGTCGTAGATGTCCTTTTTCTTGTCGGCCAGTTGCTTAAATTGCTCGAAAACCGTTTGCAGTTGCTCGCCCGTGAGATGATAGCCGAGCGCCCGCGCGCGGTCGGCCAGGGCGGCGCGGCCGCTGTGCTTGCCGAGCACCAGGTCGGTTTTCGACAGGCCGACGTCTTCGGGACGCATAATTTCGTACGTGCGCGGCTCTTTGAGCATGCCATCTTGATGGATGCCCGCTTCGTGGGCGAAGGCATTTCGGCCGACGATCGCTTTGTTCCGCTGCACTTGCATGCCCGTGATGTTTGACACGAGGCGGCTGGTGGGAACGAGCCGCGGCGTGTTGATGCGCGTGTCGCAGCGGTAGTAATCTTGCCTTGTCCGCAGGGCCATCACGACTTCTTCCAGCGAGCAATTACCCGCCCGCTCGCCGATACCGTTGATCGTGCATTCGACTTGCCCCGCGCCGCTTTCAACGCCCGCTAGGCTGTTGGCCACCGCTAGACCAAGGTCGTTGTGGCAATGTACGCTGATGACCGCCCGGTCGATATTTGGCACGCGATCTTTCAGCGCCCGAATGACGTTGCCATAATGTGCCGGCGTGGCGTAGCCCACGGTGTCGGGGATATTGACCGTCGTGGCTCCGGCGGCGATGGCCGCCTCGACGACCTGGCAGAGGAAATCGATTTCGGTGCGGGCGGCGTCTTCGGGCGAAAACTCGACGTCGTCGCAATAGCTGACGGCTCGCTTTACGCCCGCGACGGCGCGGCGAATGATTTCGTCTTTATCCATCTTGAGCTTGAATTCTCGATGGATGGCGCTGGTAGCCAGAAAAACGTGAATGCGTGCTTGCGAGGCCCCTTTGAGGGCTTCCCACGCGCGGTCGATATCGGCGTCGTTACAGCGCGCCAGGCCGCAGATCGTCGAGCCGCGAATATTGGCGGCGATTTGCTTGACGGCTTCAAAATCGCCGGGAGAGGCGATCGGAAAGCCCGCTTCGATGATGTCGACACCCAGATCGACCAGCGCCTGGGCGATTTCCAGTTTCTCGGTAATGTTCATGCTCGCGCCCGGCGATTGCTCGCCGTCGCGGAGCGTTGTATCGAAGATTTTAATGATGCGTGGCGTAGTCGTTTGGCTAACCGCCGTTTGGTTCTTTGTCGATGCGTTGGTGGTGACATTCATAAATGATAGGTTGGTTGGTGTGCTGAATTGATTTTGGGTTGGATGAATGGAAATCGTCAACCGATCAGGCCCAGAAGCTGTTTAGCTCTGGGCCTGAGCAACGCCAACCAAGCCCTCGATGACCGAACGGGTCGATCGGAGTATTGTGGAAAGTTTGTAATGTGCATTTTGCAATCCGCGTCCATCGCATAAGCCCAATAAAAAACCCCATGGCCGTCATCGGGCCCTGGGGTTCGTCTTGTGTTTAGCAAGTGTGCAAAAACCCTACGGCCTGCTGGGAGCAAGCAATAACGAGCTCGACAAGCTAAGCTGTAGGTTGGTCAATTTTGCGAAAATTCACTAAAAAATGAGAAACTCAAGCTCTGCAATTGATCGGCAGGCCGTCTGCCAAAACTTTAGACGACGGGGGCGTCGGGGTCAAGCGAAAAATCAGTACAATGCGGTCATGAGGACTACGCTAATGTGGATTGGGCTTGTGTTGCTGGTAATAGGCGGCGTTACGACAACTGGGTTTTCAAAGAAAGCTCGCAGGGAAAACCGACCAATGGCAATCGTCGAGTACATCGGAATTCCGCCGTTTCTAGCAGGCGTTGCGATCACTTTTTGGTATTTGCGATCTGGTCAGCGCCAAGTCAAAAACGATCAAATGACGTGAGCCAAGCGGATCGATTTATCGAGATGATGGACGTTATCAATCTGCAACAGACTACGCCGTTTATCACGAAGGACGGCTCTGAAATCCGAGAGCTATTAGCTCATCGCAATTCGTGCATTCGGCAGCAAAGCTTGGCCGAGGCGCGGCTGCCGCCGGGGGCTGCGACGACCGCCCATTATCATCGCAAAACGGAGGAAATCTATTACATCCTCTCTGGCGGCGGGCAGATGACCATCGGTGATGAAGTACGGCAAGTTGGCCCAATGGATGCGATCGCGATTCCGCCGGGCCAGGTGCATCAAATTCTCAATACTGGTGATGTGCCGCTGGTGTTCTTGTGCTGCTGCGCTCCGCCCTATGAACATCACGATACCGTGTTGGTGGTATGAACAACGGGGGAAAGGGCGAAGGGGTGCCGAATACCCGATACGATCCAAACTTGATTTCCCCCCCTATTTACCTCCCTCCTTTTCATTGTGATTCGGCTACCACTAGCCATTTCCCACCGCTTGTCGTTATCATCGGCCGCATGGCATCGGCAGCGGAAAATAGTGATTCAGTCGCGCAAATCGTCGGCACTCGGGCGCTAATCGTCGATAATGACATCGCCCATGCGCAGACGGTAGCTGAAAGTTTGGAACGGATCGGTTTTGACTGTGCCGTGGCGACATCCGGCAATCAGGGGGCCGCAATGGTTGCCAACGACACCTTTGATGTCGTGATTACCGACCTGAAGATGCCCGACTTGGATGGGTTGGAACTGCTCAAACGCACCAGGCAAGCGCTGCCGGAAGCGGAAGTGATTTTGGTCACCGGCCATGCGACCATCCCCTCCGCGGTTCAGTCCATGCAGCAGGGAGCGTTCAACTATTTGCAAAAGCCGCTCGATTTGGCTCAATTGCGCGTGGTGGCCGAAAAGGCGGCGGACTCGGCCCGGCTGCGGCAGGCGAACGTCGAACTAAATCGCCGCCTGGACGAAAAATTCGGCTTCGAGGGGGTTGTCGGTTCGAGTCCGCAGATGAATGCCGTCATCGATCGGCTGCGGCGGATTGCGCCGACCGACGCCAGCGTACTCATCACGGGCGAAACAGGTACGGGCAAGGAATTGGTCGCGCAGGCGATCCATCAAAACAGCCCCCGGAAACATAAACCGTTCGTCGGACTGAATTGCGCGGCGTTAAGCGAGAACATCTTAGAGAGTGAACTTTTCGGCCACGTGAAAGGGGCGTTCACGGATGCCTCGACCGACCGAGTCGGAAAGTTTGAATATGCTCACGGCGGAACGCTGTTTTTGGACGAAGTCGGCGATATGCCGCTGGCAACGCAGATTAAACTGCTGCGTGTGCTGGAAAATGGCGAAATCACCCGCGTCGGCAGCAATACGCCGATCAAGGTTAACGTACGGATTTTATCCGCCACGAATCGAAATCTAGAAGACGCAATCGCGGCCGGCACGTTTCGCAGCGACCTCTATCACCGGCTGAAAGTGGTGACGATCGCGCTACCGCGGCTGATCGATCGGGCGCGAGATATTCCACTCTTAATCGAACACTTCATTCGTCAATTCTCCAAGCGGCATCATCAGCAGATCAAAAGCATGTCGCCGGCCGCGCGGCTGAAACTGATGGCCTACCACTGGCCGGGCAATGTGCGCGAGCTGCGCAACACGATCGAAAGCATGGTCGTCGTCGATTTCGACAGTGTACTCGACGTCGACGATCTACCGATGGAATTTGTCGGCAGCGGGCCGCCGGCAATCGCCACCGACAGCCAGGCCGCACAAACCGGCGGCTTTGGCGCTTTGATCGGCCAGCCTCTCACGGAAGTGGAAAGAATCTGCATCACGGAGACGCTCAAGCTTACCGGCGGCAACCGCGAGCAAGCGGCAGAGATGTTAGGAATCGGCGAACGGACGTTGTATCGGAAGATCAAGGAATACGGACTTTAAGTGCTGGATACAATAGAACCACGGAGGCATAGAGTTTCGGAGAATCCGGGCATGGTCCATCGGATGTGTTGAGGGAACATACGGATGAAATCAGAAGCGGAAGAAAAGACATCAAATTGCCTGAACTGCGTTCAATTTTTCTGAGCTGATGTCATCGGTGTATTCCTAGTCGCTGCAATCGGATTGAAGCTTCGCCTTACTCAGCTCTGGGCCTCTGTGGTGAAACCGGATTTTATGCCCATCATTCGCCAATTATCCCCGAGCGTCGTCAATAAGATTGCCGCGGGCGAAGTCATTGAGCGGCCGGCGAGCGTGGTGAAAGAGCTGCTTGAGAATGCCGTGGACGCCGGGGCAACACGGATTGACGTGACGGTGGTCGGCGGCGGCAGCGAACTAGTGCGCGTGGTTGATAACGGCTGCGGAATCACAGCCGATCAATTGCCACTGGCGGTGGCACCCCATGCGACCAGCAAAATTCAGGATGCCGATGATTTGTTTCGCGTTGGCACCTTGGGGTTTCGAGGCGAAGCGCTGGCGTCGATCGCGGAGGTAAGCAAGCTGATGATGCGCAGCCGGCCGGCGGATGCCGACGCGGGGGCGGAGCTTGTCGTGGTCGGTGGCCGACCGGAAGAAGTTCAGCCGTGCGGCTGCCCCGTTGGGACGTCAATCGAGGTTCACCATTTATTTTTCAATACACCCGTTCGGCGGAAGTTTTTGCGGACGGCACAAACGGAGATGGGACATGCCGGCGAGGCGCTCACTCGGGTAGCGCTAGCCCAGCCGCACATTCATTTCACGCTGCGGCAGCAGGAAAAGACGGTCTACGACCTGCCGCCCACCGAGGATTGGCCGCGGCGGATCGCCGCGTTTTTTGGAGACGAACTGGCCGATGCATTGATTCCGGTGGAAAGTCAGGACGGGCCGGTCAAACTGGTCGGTTATGCCGCTCATCCGAATCACACGCGCAGCCATCCGCGAATGCAGTATGTGTTTCTCAACGGCCGGGCGATTCGCGATCGGGCGTTGCAGCACGCACTGAGCGAAGCCTATCGCGGTTTAGTGCTTACCGGCCGCTACCCAGTGGCGTTCTTGAGGATCGAAATGCCCGCGGATGCCGTCGATGTCAATGTTCATCCAACGAAATTAGAAGTGCGGTTTCAAGATTCAGGACGGATCTACAGTCAGTTGCTCAGCACGCTGCGAACGAAATTCTTGACCGCCGATTTGACGGCCAAATTGCAGCCAACGACCGCAACAAGCCCGTTCGGCGATCCCCATTTAGCGATCGACGAACAACATGCTGCAAAGAAGCGGGAAGAATTGGTCGCGTGGGCCAAGGGAGAATTCGCCGCACGAGGGCCAGCATTTCCAACAGTACCGTCCGCGGAGCCAACTGCGACACCGCCGACGTTTCCACAATTCGACGAGCCCTGGCTGCAGCGCAAGCCGCTGGAGATTGTCCGCATCGATCGGCCCGTGTCGTTGGCACACGATTCGTCGGTAGTTGTCGCTCCAATCGCTGCAGCGGCCGAATCGCGACCTCCGCAATTTGTCCCACAGCCTAGCCAGCCGAGTCCTGCGAGCGAGCATCATGCGCCGAGTGTTGCGACGCCAAGCCACACGATTCATCCTCCCGCGCCGCGCGGCGCGATGCAGGTCCACAATCGATACCTCGTGGCCGAAAGCGAGGAGGGGCTTGTCGTCATCGATCAACACGCGCTGCACGAACGAGTGCTGTATGAGCAGCTTCGCCAGCGTGTGCTCGCCGGCGCGCTCGAAAGCCAGCGACTCCTGGTGCCGGAGGCCGTCGATCTTAGCCCGGCCGAAGCGGCGGCGGCCACATCCAATGCGGAACTGCTCGGCCAACTGGGAGTCGAAGTCTCTGCGTTCGGCGGCGACACCATACTGGTCACCTCCTACCCAGCCATGCTGGCAAACTTCCGCCCGGCCGAAGTGTTGCGGGATTTGGTGAGTCAACTCGTCGCCGGCGGTACAACTATCGAGCGCCGCGATTTGCTCGACGAGCTACTCCACATGATCGCCTGCAAAGCGGCCATCAAAGCTGGCGACCGGCTGTCGCCCGAGGAAGTTTCCGCTCTGGTGGAATTGCGCCACTTGGCGCAAGACAGTCATCATTGCCCCCACGGTCGCCCGACGGTGTTGGTCTTTTCGCGCGATGACCTCGATCGCCAGTTTATGCGAACATGAAGCAAAGGGCGAAGAGCTAGATGCGTGAGGCGAGGCAATTGCGGCGGCTTCGGCAGCGGGGGTTTTAACGTATAATCTCGATAGTCGCGTCTCTCATGAATTTTCCTTCGCCCCTCGATCCTAGCCACTAACCCCCATTCCGCATGATCTGCGTCTCGATCGGCCGCGGTCGGCATCGGCACATGATCGCCGAGCATCGTCACCTGGTTTCGCAGGGGGCGAAGCTAGTTGAATTGCGGCTCGATTACGTCAACGGCGAAGTGAATTTGAAGCGGTTGCTGGGCGAGCGGCCTTGCCCCACGATTGTGACCATTCGCCGCGAGGTGGATGGCGGCAAATGGAAGGGAACCGAAGAGCAGCGGCAGATGCTCATGCGGGCGGCAATCGTCGATGGCGTCGATTACGTCGATCTCGAGGAGGACGCCGCCAAAGCCATTCGGCGATATGGCAAAACGAAGCGCATCGTCAGCCATCACGATTTTCGCCAAACGCCGGAAGATCTGACAACAATTCACGCCAGGTTGGCGACGCTCGACCCGGACATCGTGAAGATCACGACGATGGCCAATAGTCCGCACGATAACGTGCGGATGATGCGGTTGGTGCAGTCGGCCAAAGTGCCGACAGTCGGCATGTGCATGGGAGACCTCGGCACGCCGTCGCGGATCTTATGTGGTCGGTTCGGTTCTCCCTTCACGTATGCCTCGTTTCATCACGAGCGATTGCTTGCGCCCGGGCAGTTGAGCTACCAGCAGACGACAGAGATTTACCATTACGATCTGATCGATCGCGAGACGGCCATCTTTGGCGTGATCGCCGACCCGATCGGCCATAGTATGAGCCCGCTCATCTACAATGCCGCGCTGCGGCCGACCGGGATGAATGCCGTCTACGTGCCATTTCGCGTCCCCGCGGAGCATTTGGATCAGTTTTTGACGGATGCGAAAGAATGGGGAATTCGCGGTTTAAGCGTGACTATTCCGCACAAAGAAGCCGTATTGAAAAAACTGACCAAGTACGACCCGGCGGTGAAAGGAATCGGCGCTGCGAACACACTCCGCTGGGAGGGGGAAGATTTGATCGGCTACAACACCGATTACCGCGCCGCGATCGATAGCTTGGAAAACGCGATGAAGCCGCCGCTGTACGAACGCGGCGGTATCGAAGATAAGAAGGCGCTTGTTTTGGGGGCCGGCGGAGCGGCCAGGGCCGTTGCATTCGGCCTGCAGAAGCATGGCGCCAATGTGATTGTCTCCAGCCGCACGCTGAAGCGGTCGATGGCGCTGGCGCAAGCCATCGGCGGCGATGCGATTGACTGGGACAATCGTCACGGCATTTCACCCGACATCATTGTGAACTGCACGCCGGTGGGAATGCACCCCAACGTGGACGAAACGCCGTACGACAAGCGACACATGCGTGCCGACGTGGTTGTTTTCGATACGGTTTATAATCCGGAAAACACGTTGTTGGTGAAAGAGGCGCGAACCGCAGGAGCAATTGTGGTGACCGGCGTCGAAATGTTCGTCCGTCAGGCAGCGCTGCAATTCAAGCTGCTCACCGGCAAAGACGCGCCTGCGGAGCAGATGCGGGATACACTCAAACGCGCGATCGGACCGGCGAAGATGTGAAGCTGACTGCCATCTCGGCACAGCTTGACAGATTAGTTGGAGCCTGGCTGCTTCTTATCGACATCGACTTTCGTCTCACCCGCTTTCACTTCGATGCCGCCACCCTCGGCTTTATCGCCGATTTCGACGTTCACTCCTGGCGCATTGATCTCAACTCCCTTTTCGCCCAAGGGAGCCGGCTTCTTGTCTTCGCAGCCGACTATCGCAGCAAGCAGAACGGCCGCGCAAGCAAGCGTCCACTTTTTAATCATCTCGATTTTCTCCTTGATGTGAGCGGCGCAGCGGCATATTCGTCTGGCGACGCATCTGGATCACAAAATGAACTTACTCAAATCTTCGTCTTCGGCCAGCGCCGCAAGTTTTTCCTTGACGTAGGTTGCATTCACCGCAACTTTGCCGTGTCCCATGTCGGGGGCTTCAAAACTCAGTTCCTCAAGCATCCGCTCCATGATCGTATACAATCGGCGAGCGCCGATGTTTTGCGTCGTCTGGTTCACGCGATAGGCGAACTCGGCCAGCGCGTCAACGGCGTCGGCAGTGAATTCGAGTTCCACTCCCTCGGTTTTCATCAGCGCAGCATATTGCTTGGTCAGCGCGCTTTTGGGTTCGGTCAGGATGCGGATGAAGTCGTCTTTCGTCAGGTCGGTCAATTCGACGCGAATTGGGAACCGCCCCTGCAACTCCGGCATCAGGTCGCTCGGTTTGGCGCGATGAAATGCCCCTGCGGCGACAAACAGCACGTGATCGGTGCGCACGTAGCCGTACTTCGTTTGTATCGTGGTCCCTTCGACAATGGGCAGCAAGTCGCGCTGCACTCCTTGGCGCGATACATCGGCCCCCTTCGACTCGCTGGCGACGATCTTGTCGACTTCGTCCAGAAAGATGATCCCGAGATTTTCGGCTAGCTCGATCGCTTGCTGGTGAATGTTCTCTTTGTTTAAGAGCGCTTCGCATTCGTGCTCGAACAAGATCTTGCGGGCGTCGGCGACGGGCACTTCGCGGCGGACGGTGTTCTTCGGCAAAATCTTCTCGAACATGCCTTGCAAATCAAAATCCACCTGCTCAATGCCCATGCCGGTGAACATCATCGGCACGGCTTTTTGTTCGATCGTGATTTCGACTTTGCGCTGTTCCAGTTCGCCGGCCACCAGCATCGCCCGCATTTTCTCCCTCGTTCGCTCGTACCGCTGCGTGGAATCGGCGCTGTCGGCCGTCGTGTCGAAGCTGGGAGGGGGCGGGGCGAGCAAGTCGAGCAGACGGTCGTTTACGCGGGTCTTGGCGGTCTCTTCGACGGTTTTGCGTTCGCGCTCGGTGACGAGCGTGATGGCGTTTTCGACCAGTTCACGGACCATGCTCTCGACGTCGCGGCCGTAATAGCCAACCTCGGTGTACTTCGTCGCTTCCACCTTGATAAATGGCGCTCCCGTGAGCTTCGCCAGCCGCCGGGCACTTTCGGTCTTGCCGACGCCCGTAGGGCCAATCATCAAAATATTTTTCGGCGCAACTTCAGCCTTCATGTCGTCGGGCAGACTTTGCCGCCGCCAACGATTGCGAATGGCGATCGCCACGGCCCGCTTGGCTTCGGCCTGACCGACGATGTGCCGGTCGAGTTCGGTGACAATCTGGCGGGGTGTTAGCTCTCGCATAACAATTCTTCAACCAAGATATTCGTGTTTGTGTAGATATCGATTCCCGCGGCAATTTCCAGCGAATGACGGACAATCTCCGCGGCGCTCAGGGACGAATGCCCTACCAGCGCGCGCGCGGCAGCAATTGCAAAAGAGCCGCCCGAGCCGATGCCCAATACGCCATCGGTCGGCTGGATCACGTCCCCCGTGCCAGTGACAAGCAGCGTGTTGCGAGCGTCAACCACCGCTAGCAGCGCTTCGAGCCGTCGAAGAACCCGGTCGGTTCGCCATTCCTTAGCCAGCTCGGTCGCCGCGCGGGGCATGTTGCCAGGATAGTCTTTAAGTTTCCCTTCAAATCGCTCGAGCAGAGCAAATGCGTCGGCGCTTGAACCCGCAAAACCCGTAATGACTTTACCGTCCGCCAAGCGTCGGATTTTGACCGCGTCTCCTTTCATCACGGTGGCCCCCAACGTCACCTGCCCGTCGCCGCCAATGGCGACCTTTCCCTGATGGCGCACCGTAAGAATGGTCGTCGAGCGACCTTTCATAACGCGATTTAAATTGTGCAGGTTGAGAGCCAAGTTGACCGAGCCAGCAAATCCACTGCCAGTATGGCGAAAAAGCAATTCGCCTGCCAGTAGCCGCCGGCGCAACGTATAATTCCATGCCTTGTCGCAGCGCCTGAATCAACACCCAGCGCCAGACAATTTTTTTTTTACAACCCATGTCCCAGACTGCAACGTTCCACGTTCCTGCGCTCGATTGCCCCGACGAGTGGGCCTTGATCGAACGCGGGCTTCAGCGGGTCGAAGGCATTGACAAGCTCGATCCCGATTATTTGGGACGAAATCTGCGTATCGAGTTCGATCCGAATCGCACGACCGCCGGACGCATCGTCCAGACCATTCAAGCGGCGGGTTTTCCGGCGCAAATCGCCCTGTCCGTGACTTCAGCTCCGCCGCCCGTTGCTGTCGACGCGAGCATTTCGATTGCCAAAACGGTAGTCGTCGGCGGGATCCTCCTGTTGGCGGCAGCCACCGCCCGATTCATCCAGGGTGAAACGACCTGGCTCGTCATTGCACTTGCGATCGCTTCGGCGGTTGTTTCCGGCACGCGAGTCGCCGCGGCTGCCTGGCGGGCCGTGAAGCTCAAAATGTTCGACATGAATGTCCTGATGATGGTTGCCGCGACAGGCGCAGTTGCCATCGGCGATGTGTTTGAAGCGGCCACGGCGATGTTTTTGTTTGCCATATCACTTTGGCTCGAACGGCTCAGTTTGGCCCGCGCTCATCGCGCCATTCGATCGCTGGTGGAATTGTCGCCGAGCCTTACACACCGCTTGCTGAACGACGGCAGCTCCGCAGAGCAAGTCGAAGATGTAACACCTGCCGACTTAGCGATCGGCGAGTCGATTCTGATTCGCCCCGGCGAGCGCATCCCGATCGACGGCGACGTCGCTTCGGGAGAGTCGTCGGTCAACCAAGCGACCATCACCGGTGAAAGCGTTCCGGTCGAAAAACGCAGTGGCGATCGCGTTTTCGCCGGTACGCTCAATGGCGAAGGTTCGCTGGTCGTGTCGGTCCGCCGAATCAGCAGCGACACGACTTTGTCTCATATCGCCCGGCTCGTCGAGGAAGCTCGCGCCTCGCGTTCTCCCACCGAGCGGTTTGTCGACGCCTTCGCGCGCCGATATACGCCTGCCGTTATCGCACTGGCGGTGACAGCGATGATTGGACCGCTGATACTTGCTTCGCTAGGCGTCCAATGGGCGGCGACCCCTTCCGCGGTCGATTGGATTTCTCGCGGCCTCGTACTGCTGGTCATCGCTTGCCCCTGTGCACTGGTCATTTCAACTCCAGTGACCATCGTCAGCGGACTGCACCAGGCCACGCGGCACGGCATACTTGTCAAAGGCGGCGAATTTTTAGAAAAAGCCGCCAAAATCCGCACCATTGCGCTCGACAAGACCGGCACTTTAACCACCGGCAAGATGGAACTCGTGGCGATCGAATCGTTCAACGACCATTCACCCCAGGATGTCCTGGCAATCGCCGCGGCACTGGAACGTCATAGCGAACATCCGCTGGCCGTGGCGATTCGGACGGCTGCCGAGCAACAGCAGGTTGCTCCCATTTCAACCCGTGGCGTCACTGCACTACGGGGTTTCGGCGTTCAAGGCGAGCTGGATGGCCAGACCTACTATCTGGGAACTTCACGACTGTTTCGGCAGTCGCACTTCTCGCTTTCCACCGACGATCTCCACCGCATCGACTCCCCCCCGGCGACAAACGGCTCCGCGACGACATACGCGTGGTTGGGAACTGCCAACGTTTTGATGGGCGTCATCCAAATGGCTGATCGCCCGCGGCCGGCAGCGCGCGAAGCGCTCGCTGCGCTGCAGCGGTTGGGTGTAGAGCGAGTCGCGATGTTGACCGGCGATCAACGACAAGCTGCGGAAAAGATCGCCCGCGAGGTTGGCATCGGCGAGGTGTACGCCGACCTTTTGCCGCAAGACAAAATCAACCGCGTGCGCTCGATGTCCTCCGGCGGCACGCTGGCAATGGTCGGCGACGGTGTGAATGATGCTCCCGCGCTGGCCGCCGCCGATCTTGGAATTGCCCTGGGCGGCCAATCGAGCGACACGGCCATGGAAACGGCCGACGTTGTGATTATGGCGCCGGACTTGGCCAAATTGCCGACGCTGATGCGACTCGGCCGCCGCTGCCGCAAGTTGCTTAAACAGAATATCGCGTTTGCTTTGGGAACCAAACTGTTTGTCATGCTGCTGGCCCTCGCGGGCTTGGCAACGATGTGGATGGCGATCGCCGCCGATGTCGGGGCCAGCTTGCTGGTGATCGCCAATGGAATGCGAATGATCCAGCGCGATTAGAAGCAGGTTCACTACCGCCGTAGTGCAGGCTTTCTTGCCGGCCATTTTCAGTAGGCAGCCGAGTTTGCGGGATGATCGCAAAGTCGATGCGTGGCACCAAAAGAAAGGGAGAATGGGAGACGCCGAGAGTGGCGGACGAAAATATCCTTCCCTCTTTCTCCCATTCATCGAAACACGATTACGGACTTTGCCATCTTCCTGGGAGTATTTCGCAGACAGGAATATCCGCCCCACGCAGTTGAAGCTGCTGGTCGTCACGCCGCTGTTTGTTTTATCGCAAGCGATTTTAGCTCCGTCGCGATCGCTCCCTTCAGCACCGCTTCGAGTTCTCCCAGCGCACGTGCCGCAACCATTCCATCTACCACGCGGTGATCGCATAGCAGCGTCACCAGCGCACGGCCTTGTTCATCTAACGGACCGTAAGTAAGGCTCGTCGTCAAAAACGTCTGATGCATTCGATTCAGTACTCCCTGGCCGGCAAGCGTGCTCATCGTGAACGTGCCGAGCCGCTTTGCCCGCTTGCGTCCGCCGAAATTCATGTTTAGCCAATACAGCGCTCTCCGCACCGGCGTTGGCATCCGGCTCAACCGCAATTGCTGCCGAAAGATGCGCTCGACAGGATCGATCTGATAAGCATTGAGCTGCCGCTGCAGTTCAACCAGCGGTTGCTCTTCAGGATGCACAAGCCGCCCCCAGCAAATTCGATCCTCACCAAGATACTGCCGGTTGACGACGACCATGGCCGTACTGTGCGGTTCTTCGACCACATGAGGCCACGGCCAGCGGACGTAGGTTTGACGCAAGGGGGGGTGATGTCGGGCCGTTGTCGCATAAGCTTTCACGAACAGCGCCGCCCAAGAAATCCGCTGCGGGACTTGCTTGCGGATCGTCGCCACATCGGCCAGTTCAAACCATTTTTCCGCGGGAAACAGGGGGACGCGGCGGGCGAAGCTTAGCCCGTCGTGAACCAGCCGCCGATTGATCGAAATGGGCACCCAGCGGGCAGACCGGACTGGATCATTTGAGCCGCATTCGCGGTTGGGGAACGCAAAAGTCATTCGCGCTGTGTACCACGACCGTCGAAAAGTGGCAATCGCAGTTTCTGAACAATGCAAGAGTACAAAAAGCTCATACTTCGCCACAAGTGATACTGGACAATGGCCGCGTGGCGAGACACGATGGATGACTGAAAGCTGCGTGGGCGAAGCACACCATCCACGAAACGAGTGGCGTTGGTACACAATTTGAAGTGGCCGACGTCAACAGCGACGGCCTGCTGGATGTGGTTTGTTCGAACAAGCGAGGCGTGTTTTACATGGAGCAGGTGCGAGACTGATGGTGGCTGCCGCGCGCTACCAGATGCGGCACCTTGTTCAGTGAAATTGCTGCTGCTCATCGAGCAATTGCCTCGCTCGCTCAAAAACGCAGTCAAACATTTTCTCCGTGAGCTTTCCCGTAAACGTATTCTGCTGGCTGGGATGATAGCTCGCCAGCAGCCAGCGTCCTTCGGCTAGTTTCACTTCCACGCCGTGCCCGAATTTCGGCAGCTTTCCCTCGAACCAGCCGCAGCGAATCGCTTGAGCGATCGCGGCCCGAAATGCAAGCTGCCCCAGGCAGATCATCACGCGCGGCAGCAACTGATCGATCGTCTCGACGAGCCATTCGCGGCAGTTCGACAATTCCTGCGGCGTTGGCTTATTGTCGGGCGGGGCGCAGTGAGCCGCAGCCGTAATCGCGCAATCGATGAGCCGCAGGCCATCATCGATCGAATCGCTCGTCGGTTGATTTGCGAAGCCGGCTTTGTGCAATGCCCGAAACAACCAATCGCCGCTGCGATCCCCTGTAAACACCCGCCCGGTTCGATTCCCCCCATGTGCCGCGGGGGCCAAGCCGACCACGAGCAGCCGGGCATTCGGATCGCCGAAATTCGGCACCGGCCGACCCCAATACGTCCAGTCGGCGAACGCTTTTCGCTTTTCGTCCGCGACGCGGCGACAATACTTGCGCAGTCGCGGACAGCGCTGGCATGCAACGATCTGATCGTTCAAAGTGATCCAGCGTCTTCGCGAGTGTGGGCGTTTTTTCATTTCTTCACGTTTTGAATCGATTCGGCGGCCAAGCCGATGCAACCATGGCGATGCTGGCATCTGGCGGCGATTCGCCGTTCTTGTATTTTCAGTTCTAGCCCAAGTTTCAGAAGGTGTCGGTTGATTGCTAGCATCGGTGCGGCCGGCTGGGCAGGCGGCAGAGTCGATGGAGCAAGAGTTGAATCATCGCGATTCGGATCCTCGCTTCGCAGTTCTAGCTAAGCTCTTCGCCATCTTTGCTCAATCGAGGATGATGCATTCGGCGGCACGTGCTCGGGTCTTGCACAACTCGTTGGCATGGTTGGATTTTTACAAAATACTTTTTGTGTGGAAATGAAGGGGCGGGAGACGTGCGGTTTTTCTCGAGCGTCGCGAAGATTCTTGCGGAATTCATTTCCGGTTCATTTCCGGGGGGGTACGCATAAAACTGGGAGGTGGAAGCGAAATGGATCGAGAATTTACGAGTGTTTTTGAGGTTTGAGGCGTGGCGAGGGTCGATGGAAAATAAGGAGGTGGCTGCTGGATGACCGTTGATCCAGGTTCCTTTTCTCGCTTTTGAACGCTGCTTGATCCGCCCATGAGCAAATCGGCAACCTCATGCAAAAGCGCGGAGCGGGCATGAAGGAAGCCGTCAAGCAATGAGCCTGGAGCGAACTGCGACACGGCCGGACAGTGGCCGCAGGTAGCGATGTGCGTAGTTTATCTTGTCAAAGATCGTCGGCCACAACATGCTGTTCGGCACTGCGGATCGCGCCAGCGATGGTGCTGGCCTGTTCATGTTATCGCATGTATAGGTGGCTGTCAAGGGGCGAGTGATTAGATATTTGGGATCAGGGCTGCCGAGCGATAATCGGATCACGAAAGCACGAAGCTCAAGAATCGGCTCCTACCACTTTATCTTCCCCCAAAATTAATGTGGCCTTTTCTGTGTCAGGACCAAGTCGGCCTCCACTAAAGGATGTTTTCGGGGCTCGATACACCGTCTGGTTGTACGCCTGTGAATGCTTCGCTAAGTTGTTTGCCCAGCCCAACGCTTCACTCGTGGTCGAGACGACTGGCTTTTCTTCCGCCTACTCGTCGATTCCGGGCGTCTAAAGTTGGTCCAACGGCATATTAGGTTCGTGCATTCGTTCCGCGCCGTAGTCGCGAATCAGGTTTGCCGTGCGACTTTTCAGTACGATTCTTGACATGCCCGACGTCGCCCTCGTCCTGTTAGACCTGCCATCCGGCCAGGAAAAGTTCCTGCTCGACATCCTCGGTGCGGTGCTCACTCCATCGAAGTCCGTGCTTTTTGATGAGTTTCCGCACCAACATCTGGGCAATCGGGCACATGTCGTCTGACGAGTAACGGTCGTCACCCATCTATCCTCTTTGAGGCGCTGCGGCCCCTATTTCACTAATCCACGCGAGGGCGGTAGGATCCTCCACGGAAATCTGAAGAAATGTTCTGAATTCCATCTCGGTTGGGCTGCGCTCTTCCCACTTCACTTACTTGCTGATCAGACTTTATGCCGCATCCTGTTTTGGCGCAGCCGGTTATGATACAACACGTATTATTTGGGAGCACCGCGATCGATCTTATATCCGGTTGCCGATGCTTCCGAAGTCGTTGAGGGTCCAAGGAATCGAGATGAGTGTTGCTCAGGTTTTCAAATGCTGCGTCGAGGCTATCAACAGAAAAGTTCTGATCCGGCGAGTAAGTCGTCAGGACAAGGAGTTTCATTTCCAGAACTGGTTCAAGTCCAGGCTTCAGAAAACCACCTTCCTGTTTGAATCCGGAGGTAGGAACAGCTACCCAGACTTCAGCCTTGTCGAGGTGACCGACGGGTACGAACTCAAAGGTCTTGCCTACCCAGGACGTGACGCAACTTACGACGCTAACAGCCAGGTACCCACCGGTTCTCACAATGGCCGTTCGATTTACTACGTGTTTGGTCGATACCCGAAAAAACCTGACGGAGACACGTATCCCGTTCTGGACCTCGTTGTATGCCACGGAGACTTCTTGAACGCAAATCACAACTACGTCCACAAGAACCGTAACGTCAAAGGTTTTGGCAGTTACGGGGACATCATGATTCGTGATCGAAAGATGTACGTTGTTCCAACCCCGTTCCGACTGATTGAAGGCTCCGCCCATCACCAGACACTGGTGTTGCCAGACAAATTTGTTCCGGGTGATGATTTCTTCGAGGTGGGTGCGCTAGTACGCACAGAGGCTTCTGACCTCATCGTTGGCTACTCATTCAACCTCCAGGCGAATAAAATTATGGCGGAAACGATCCCGAATCCACATGCAGGAAGGCAGCATCACTTTCGTGCGTGGCGTCTGGTAGGTTCGGCGACCACCCCTGTGAAGATGCGACTCGTCAATGGCGAGGAACTGGAGTCCGAGGAAACAGATGGCGAGGAGAGCGAATAGCTGTGGCGAAGTTAATTGAGGTCGATTCATTTCCCTTCGAGTTTCTTTCGCAGATTGGTGAGCGCGAAAGTTGGCGAAAGGAAATCCATAGGCCCGTTTACCACGTACACAAGTGGTGGGCGAAGCGACTCGGTTCAGTTTTTCGGGGCATCCTACTGGGATGTGAGCTCGACGAGAGCGATGACATCACAAAAGAGTTCTATCACACTCGACCAGTATCCTCGACAGCTGTCTTCGACCCATTTATGGGGTCAGGGACGACAATTGGCGAGGCGCACAAGCTGGGCCTCAAGAGCCTCGGTCGCGACATTAATCCTGTAGCGACAAACGCTGTAAAGGTTGCACTCGGACCAATGAATCGCCGAGCACTTGACCGAGTGTTCAAAGAACTAGATCGTGGAGTTGGTCGCAAGATTCGAGAACTTTACATCACAACAGACAGACGTGGCCGGCCCTGTGACGTGCTGTATTACTTCTGGGTCATGCAAGTCGGGTGCCCCGATTGTCAATTCCCCGTCGACTTGTTCTCATCATATGTTATCGCCCGCAATGCTTACCCAAAACGAAAACCCGAAATACAAGTTGTATGCCCACAGTGTGGATGGATCTTCCAAGGGATCTACACCGACATCGAAGTAGAATGTA
Organism: Pirellulales bacterium; assembly: GCA_020851115.1. Lineage (GTDB taxonomy): Bacteria > Planctomycetota > Planctomycetia > Pirellulales > JADZDJ01 > JADZDJ01. The sequence goes on along the minus strand of JADZDJ010000092.1, from coordinate 47,619 downwards.
CTTGCTGTGCTCACCGCTTCGTGAAAGCAAATGGCCCGGCAAATGGCAGCAAGGCTTCATGCGTTCATTGCAATAACTCTTTTGTAGTTGCGAAGACGATTCAGGCTACTGATGACCGGCCGACTTTTAAGCTGTTTGGCAAGCTTGTTTTGACATGCGATAACCAGAAGCAGTATCTGATGGCGAATAGTGAGGACTTGGCGGCATTCGCTGCGTGCGAAAGAAGACTCGCAGAAGAATTGGGGCGGAATTCGATTTCGATTCCCTCTCTCAGACTGGCTGACGGGTTCAATACGCGGCAGGCAATAGGATATAACTTCAGATCCTGGCGAGACTTCTTTAATTCTCGGCAGTTGCTTGCATTGGGGTGGTTGAGCGCAGCCATCAATCAGATTGAGGATGGTGATGCCCGCCGAGTGATTCAAACTCTCTTTTCTGGTCTTTTGGAGTTCAACAACCTCTTCGCGTCGTACAAGGGCGAAGGCACCGGTGCTGTTCGCCACATGTTCTCGCATCACATCCTGAAGCCTGAGCGCACTCCGCTCGAGGCGAATGTTTGGGGGACGCCGAAGAGTTCGGGATCTTTCTTAAATCTTTTCAAGTCAAGATTACTTCGGGCACTTCAGTACCGTGAAGAACCAATTGAAATCTATGGGAACAACGGCACCAAAGGAAAGGTATGTTCGGAACCTTTCTCGGGTCAGCTGATGGAGTGGCCATCGAACGATACAATTCCGGATCGAGGCATCGCGATCTCCTGTGGAGATTCGGCCGAATCAGGTCTGCAGTCTAAAAGTGTTGACTTGGTAGTCACTGACCCTCCTTTCTTTGACAACGTACATTATTCAGAGTTGGCGGACTTCTTTTACGCCTGGCAACAGCTTGAGTGGCAGAATGGCGATATTGCACGGTCAACTCGCCATAGCTGTGAGGTGCAAGATACTAAAGTGGATGGATTCACAAAGAAGCTGCAAGACGTATTTCGCGAGTGCCACCGAGTTATGGTCGATAACGGCTTGCTCGTGTTTACCTACCATCATTCGCGAAACGAAGGATGGGAGGCGGTGGCGAATGCAGTTCTGGGGGCCGGATTTGTGATCGTCAATTCCCACCCAGTGAAGTCTGAAATGTCAGTTGCTACGCCAAAGAGTCAGGCGAAGGAGCCCATTCAACTGGACATCATTCTTGTGTGCCGCAAAAAGTCCCGTTCGTGGAAAGCCAATCGCGTGGAGGCCGCTATGATTGTGGCAGAGGAGAAGCTGATCCGGCTTCGTGACATCGGCTTGAAGCTGTCTGCGAATGATTGTCGAATTGTCATGTTTGGACAACTTCTAACGACGCTCTCGGATGTCTATGAGATTGCAGGACTCGGTAGGCTGCTCGACGCAAGAACTGAGGGAACAGCGATCGCCCGAGAAATGATTGATTGAAAGAGGTGTTTGCTAACCACCTACTCGCCCCCACTCCCACGCGAACGGCACCCGTTCCACACGGCCAACCATCCTTTTGGTGGGGTCAAAGTGTCGTGGCGCACGGTGGAATTCTGCGAAGCAGAACAGGAGTTGGTGCGTCGAGATCGTCTGGAGCACGAGGATCGGCTCGTGTGGCTGAAGTTAGACGTGCTATTGTTGTTTCATCTCGGCCTGAAACAAGCCGAAGTCTGCAACAATACGAGATATAATCAAAAGTTGTGTTATAGGCGAGAAGGAACTGGCGGCGTATCCTGCTGGTGATTCGATGGTTTGCCTCACCACGGCAATCGCATCTTACTTTCTTGGCAAAATTGAGGATCCGCTGCTCCAGCACGTCAGTCGAGAGGCACGCTCGGTAGTGTTTGCCGCGGATGTTATCTTTTAGGGAAGTGTCCGCTGGCAAGATGGACACTGCCAGTCGTCGTAACATGGCCGAGGTCTGCGGCGCGTGCTGCTTCCGGCCCGCTCCCCACGAACCTGCTTAGCGTGGGATGATAATACCGCGCTCGGTAATCGTAGAGCAACGTCTCGGGGTCGAGCTGCCGGCCGGTGTAAAGGATCTTCTACTTGATGGCGGACGTGCCGGGCGGACTGCCGTCGCTGCTATTGTAGACCGTGGACTGGCTGAAGGGCGTGTAGCCGACCGACCGGCGGCGAATCGAGAGCCAATCGGGAATTGCCTCGCGCTTCAGCCGCTCGCTGCTCGGAAAATGGCCGCCGTTGCGGTCGGAAGCCATGAAACAACGGCCTTGATCCGTTAGAATCGTTCAACCCGGTGGGCAGATTGTCGCCTCTGGCGTGTTGTTGAATCCGGTTCCTTGCTGCTCGACTCCCGAACCTCGAACCTCGAACGTTCCGCCCATGCATCCCTGGCTGGCCACGCGCACTGCTTGCTTCGATAGTTCCGGCATCCGCAAGGTGTTCGACCTGGCGGCCAATATGAAAGACCCGATCAACCTATCGATCGGCCAACCCGATTTCGACGTGCCTCTGGCAGCGCGAGAAGCGATGATCGACGCGGTTGGTCGTCGCAAGAATGGTTACTCACCGACTCAAGGAATCGCCCCGCTCCTCGAGCGATTGCAGCAGCAAGTCGATGCGGAATATGGGCACTCCGACCGCAAACTATTTATCACCAGCGGCACAAGCGGAGCGTTGTTGCTGGCGATGATGGCGCTGGTGAATCCCGGCGACGACGTGATCGTGTTCGACCCCTACTTCGTCATGTACGAGCCGCTCGTGAAGATGATGAGCGGCAACGTCGTGCTGATCGACACCTATCCCGACTTCAGCATCGACGTGGACAAAGTTCGCTCCGCCATCACCCGGCGCACGAAGCTGATTCTGCTGAACAGCCCCGCGAATCCGACCGGCAAAGTCGTTGTGTCCGACCAAGTTCGCGGCTTGGCCGAGCTAGCGGCCGAGCGCAACATCGCGCTGGTGAGCGACGAAATCTACCGCCGGTTTTGCTACAACGATTCGTTTGTTTCGGCGGCGAAGTTCAACGACCGCACGATTGTCATCGACGGTTTTTCCAAGTCGTACGCCATGACCGGTTGGCGCGTCGGCTTCGTCCACGGCCCGGCGGAAGTGATGAACGAGATGATGAAGCTGCAGCAGTACACGTTTGTCTGCGCTCCGCAGCCGGCGCAGTGGGCGTGCATCGCGGCGCTCGATGTCGAAATGCAGCCGCATATCGACGACTACCGCCGCAAGCGCGACACGATCGTCGACGGCCTCAAAGACTTGTTCGAGATCACCCAGCCGGAGGGCGCATTTTACGTGTTTCCCAAAGCGCCGTCCGGCACGGCCACGGAGTTCGTCGAGAAAGCCATCGCCAATGAATTATTGATCATCCCCGGCAAGATCTTCAGCGCCGTCGATACGCACTTTCGCTTGTCGTACGCCGCCACCGACAAGACGATTGAACGGGGAATTGAGGTGCTGCGGCGGTTGGCGAAGGGATCGCGGTAATCGCTGGATTCAACCACGACGGCTCCATGCAGCGCCTTGGGCACGGCGGACATCCTGCGAACTCCGTTCCGAAAATCTACACCGTAGCGCTATTGCCAAACGAGCGAATTGCGAGATAGCATGGCAGCGGAAACCACGACCATCGGCGAGAGAGACACGCTGACTAGTGTCTTCCGCTTCTTCCCCGGCGATGCGACGGGACGTGAGTTGTGGCTGTTTTGAACGACGCCGCGCGCCCTGTGCGGCGAGGATTGATCGTGCTGGCTTTGATCGGTTACGACCCTCGATACAGGAGGTCTTGGGATGGGAGCGATTGCAGGCCGCTTCGTGGAATATACGAGCCCGTTGATCGAAGCCACCGATGGCTCCAAGAAACAATTGGAACGTGCGTTTTCAATCGGGCAAATTTGCTGGAGCTTGGCGCTGCTGCCGGAGACGAAACGAGCCGAATTCTTGGCAACCATCGAGCAAGCTTTGGGATTGGAAGGGGACGAACTTGTAGAGTTTCGGCAAAAAGTGATCGAGCCGATGATTCAGCGCCACGAGGACATGTTTCCAGGCTTGCACCGGAGCCGTTCCACCTCCAGATTCGCTGCGATACCTCGCCGAGTCGATCCACAGCCGGAAACGCGTCGCAATGCGCTCCGTCCGTGCGGCAGCGGACGGAAATATAAGCACTGCTGCGGCCGGCGATGAGGCGGAAACGATTGGAAGCATCGGCATCCGTCTGGCTCATGAAAATTTAACTGTGCGCATCGGACTACTACGACATTTCCCCGTCGCCGAGCCGTTTCCCAGCGGTTGGAAAACGGCCGGGGAATTGCAAGCGTGGCTCGAGCGGTACGATGCGGCGGAGACGACCGTGGGGGACTTTGAATTAGGGAACGTTTCGTGGCGGGCGTGTCTGGCAAGCGACATGTCGCGGGCGCGATGCACGGCAACCGCGGTTTTTCGGGGAGAAATCGCCTATACCCCGTTGCTCCGCGAGGCGCAGTTCTCGCCGTTTCAAACGGGCAGCTTGCGGTTGCCGCTGGTGGCATGGACATGGCTGCTGTGGCTGTCGTGGTTGACGGGGCATCCGTCGCAGCGTGCGTGCCGAGACGAATTTCGCACGCGCATCGCTGCGGTCTCCGATCGGCTTTGCGCCATGGATCGAGATACGCTCGTTGTTTCGCACGCGGGTGTGATGTCGTCTTTGAGCGTCGAACTTCGTCGCCGCGGCTTTGTCGGGCCGAAGATTCGGTTCGCGAAGTATGCGAAAGCGTACATTTTCGAGAGAACCGCCGCAGGGCTTACGCTCGAGGCATGACCCCATGAGCAGCACCACGAAGCGATTCATCCTCGCTCTCGACCAAGGCACCACCTCGAGCCGAGCGATCGTGTTCGGCCACGACGGCCGCCCGGTGGCGATGGCTCAGCAAGAATTCCCGCAACTTCTGCCATCGCCCGGCATTGTCGAACACGATGCCGAAGCGATTTGGAACACGCAGCTTTCCGTCGCCCGCGAAGCGATGGCCCGCGCCGGCGCAAAGGCCGCCGACATTGCTGCGATCGGCATCACGAACCAGCGCGAAACGACCGTCTTGTGGGAGCGCGACACGGGCAAGCCGATCGCCAACGCGATCGTTTGGCAAAGCCGCGTCAGCGCGCCGATCTGCGACCGCCTGAAAGCCGACGGGCACGAGAAAATGGTTCGCGAAAAAACGGGGCTGGTGATCGACGCCTATTTCTCCGGCACCAAGATCAAACATTTGCTCGATTCAAACCCTGGCCTGCGCCAACGCGCCGCCCACGGCGAAATCCTGTTTGGCACGATCGACTCGCTGCTCATCTGGCGGCTCACCGGCGGCAAGTGCCACGTCACCGATGTCACCAATGCCAGTCGGACGATGCTCTTCAACTTGAAGGCACTCGATTGGGACGACGACTTATTAAAACTTCTCGATGTTCCGCGCGCGATGCTCCCGGAAGTAAGATCGTCGAGCGAGGTTTACGGTGAGACCGATCCGCACTTGTTCGACGCACCCATTCGCATTAGCGGCTGCGCCGGCGACCAGCAAGCCGCCACGTTCGGCCAGGCTTGCTTCGAGGTGGGCGACGCCAAAAACACCTACGGCACGGGCTGCTTCATGCTGCTCAATGTCGGCGACAAGCCTGTCGTGTCGAAGCACCAACTTCTGACCACGGTCGGCTGGCAACGGAACGGCAAAACGACATACTGTCTCGAAGGCTCGGTGTTCATCGCCGGCGCGGTCGTCCAATGGCTCCGCGACGGTCTGCGCATCATCGAGCGTAGCGTTGAAATCGAAAAGCTCGCCGCCACGGTGGAAGATTCCGGTGGCGTGGTTTTCGTCCCTGCGCTGGTAGGTCTGGGTGCTCCGTACTGGGATCAATACGCTCGCGGAGCGATGTTCGGCATTACCCGCGGCACCACGGCCGGCCATCTTGCGCGGGCGGCCCTCGAATCGATGGCGTTTCAAACGTGCGACGTGCTGCACGCGATGGAACAAGACGCCGGCATCAAGCTCGCCCGTCTCAAGGTGGACGGCGGCGCCAGCATCAACAATCACTTGATGCAATTTCAAGCCGACATTCTCGGCGTTCCCGTCGTCCGCCCCACGGTCGCCGAAACCACGGCCCTGGGCGCCGCCTATCTGGCCGGGCTGGCCGTCGGCTTTTGGAACGACACGGCGGAGATTACGAAGAACTGGGCCCTCGACCACGCATTTTCCCCCACGATGTCGGCCGATGATCGCGCGGCCAAACAATCGCGATGGAAGCGGGCGGTCGAGCGGACGTTGGGCTGGGAACAATGATGGATCGGACGACTTGGCTCCCGCGGAACCCTCGAGCTGAAGGGGACGCATGTTCGAGCTGCGCAGCGGATTATTCGGCCGCTGCAGCGCGAAGATGCTGACGAAATTGCATTCGTATTGTATCATCGAGCGGTGGCGCGGAACGCCCTTTCAATGGCTTACTCGACGCGGTCGCGATGAGAGGCCGAAGCCAGTTTGCGAACAAAGTTCGGTCGAGAGCCTTGGATTTTGAACATGTCGCGGCAGCATTTCATTCGTGTCGGTGCGATGGGGCACGTCGGGCGGTTTACGTCGGTCGATGCCGTGGCGTACCGCCGCGCGAGCCGGGTGATCGTCCGCACCAGTCGCGGGCTGGAAATCGGCGAAGTGCTGGGACCGGCCGACGAACAAACCACCGGTGGCCACTCCGATGGGTCGATTCTCCGTGGAATGACCGTGGAGGACGAATTATTGGAGTCTAGACTTCAGCAGAAACGGCAGGCCGCGCTCGATGCTTGTGCGACGCGGTTGCAGGATCGCGGCATATCGACCACGCTGGTCGACGTCGAGCACCTGTTCGACGGCCGTTCGCTGTTCTTCTATTTTCTTGGCGAAATCACCGCCGAGGTCGAAGCAATCACCGCGGAACTGGCTGAGGTTTACGACGCCGCATCGCAATTTCGTCAATTTGCCGCAACGCTGTCGGAAGGCTGCGGCCCCGGTTGCGGGACCGAGGAAGCCGCAGGACGCGGATGCACACTTTGCGCCACCGCTTGTGCGGTTTCTAGCGCCTGCGCCACGCGGCGGCGGTGACGCCGCTGTTGCCGAATTACGACGCCGTTGTCTGGCAGCCACAGCGACTTGGGCCAGCCTGGATGCGTCGATCAAGATTCTCGCTCAGGGGTGTTTCGCGGTGGTATCGCGCAATTCTCTAACCCATATTTGGGTGGTAAGCGCCGGCCCTTACTTCGAACTGGCCGATGCTTGCTGAAGCGAACGCACTTTGCACGCTTCGGGGCTATTCAGATTATTGAGGAGAAACAGGCATGATTTTCCGAAAGACTTTTGGCTGGGCCGCGCTGCTGGCGGGCTGTACGTTTGGCTTTACGGTCGCCGTGATGGCGTTCGCCCGCGACGACCAGTACGGCAACGAAAGCCGCCCGCAATTGCAGACCAAGCAGTACGAGCAATCGCAGCCAACCGACGACGAGCAGAACTTCAGCGACGAGACCTCCCAGCGCCGATCGGCCGATCGACAGCATGCGCGGCAGGCTGAAACCAAAGCCATCGAATTGCAAGGCCATGGCCGCCAGGCATCGAAGAAGTTCAACTTGCAGCGCGGCTTGTGCATTTTGAAAGTCGAAAACGACGGCGACACGAATTTCATCGTCCGCTTGCTCGACGACAACGGCAAGGAAATCGACACGCCGGTAAACCAGATTGGGCCGTTCGTGGGGGAAACGAGCTTGTTCGTCGATCGACCGATGCAAGCGCTGCTCGACGTGGAAACCGATGGCCAGTGGCGAGCGACGTTGACTCAGCCGACACCAGAAGTCGGCCAATCGACGCCAACCACGCTCGAAGGCAATGGCCACAAAACCACACCCTTCATTCAGCTCGACAAGGGCCTTGTGGTATTCAAGTTGAACCACAACGGCGAGGGCCGATTCAAGGTGCGCTTGGCCGACCGAGACGGCCGAACCGTGACCCACTTGGTGAACACGCTGGGCCAATTTGAAGGCTCGAAGCCGGTGAGCATCGAGAATCCGGGCATTTACTTCCTGAATATTTCGGCCGACGGCGATTGGACGGTCTCGGCTGAATAACGCCTGGTCCAATGAACGAAGCGCCGAAAGGCGACCGACGGCACGGAGGCCCGGCACGACACGATGTGCGACAAGCCCAGGGGATTCATCCTCTGGGCTTTGTTGCTTGAGCTACTTCGCCGCGGAATCTTCCGGAGTGGCCGCGCCGTTGTTTTCGGCTTTGGGCGGCGTTTCGTCTTTCATTTCTTGCTTTTCGCGCCACGGTTTCTTGGCCTCGTAGCTGGCCAATTCGCGCTGGAGCTGATCGGAGGTGTCGTCGGCTTCATCTCCCGCTTCGGCGGCTTTTTTCGACCACTCGACGGCTTTTTCCCAATCGCCCGTCTCTGCATAGGCTGCCGCCAGCGTGCTAAGCATGGTTGCCTTGCGGTAGCCGGTCGCTTCACAGGCCCGCTTGGCGATTTCGATGGACCGCTTCCCATCGCGCAGTTTGTCGTCCGGTGACGTGGCCAGCACCCAGGCCAGATTGTTTAAGACGCCGTCGTCGTTGGGCTTCATCCGGATGGCCTTTTCGTAGTCGGCAATCGCTTCCGCATGTTGGCCGACGCTCAGCAGCGCATCGGCCCGCGTGCGGAGGGCCAAATAGTTCTCGGGGTCTTGCTCCAAAGCCGCGGCGCATTTTTCAATGGACTTGTGGGGCTGTTTATTACCCAGATAGACCATTCCCAGTTGCGCCGATAGCGCTGCATTGTTCGGAACGACTTTGACAAGTTCTTCTAGATCGGCGGCGGCCTGATGGACGTTTTCGCTGCCCAGTGAAAGAATTGCCAACGCGGCCGGCGGCATCTGGGGGCGGTCTTTCAGCGCGGCTGCGATATCGTCCTTTGCCGCGTCTAAATTGCCAGCGCCTTGGTTGGCTCGCGCGCGAAAGAGCAGCACCAGCGGATTACCGGGGGCGAGCTTGTGCGTGTAGTCCAAATCTTCGAGGGCCTTGCCGAAATGGCGGCCGAGCAAATAAGCGCGCGCGCGGTTCAAATACCAGCGAGGTTCTTCGGGCGATTGCTCAATCGCCGCCCCAAAAGCTTCCACCGCCTCGTTGTCTCGATTTGCCAGCATGAGCGCTGAGCCGAGATCGTTCAGCGCTTCGGCATTTTTGGGATCGGCCTTGACCAGCGCTTGAAAGTCGGCCACTGCTTCCGCCACTTTGCCGACGGCCAACAAGACAATACCGCGCATCCGCAACACTTCGCTGTTGTTCGGAACAAGGTTGGCGGCTTGGTTGATCAGGTCCAGTTTTTTCGCCACTTCGTCGGTGAGGTTCGCCGAGACGATGAGCGATTCGACTTTGGTTTCGGCGTCGTCTCCCGCAAGCTCGACCGCCTTCTCGGCGGCTTTTTCCGCAGCCACCCGGTCGCCGGGGGGAAGGCTTTGCAGTCGTGCGACAAGCAAATGCGCCTTCGCTAGTTTCGGATCGCGCTTGAGGGCTTGTTCCAAGTCCTCGAGCGCTTGTTGGCGAAGTTGAGCCCAGTTCGGCGGAACTTGCGTTACGATCAACCTGGTGCGCTCGTTGGCGCGTTCCAGCAGGGTACTGGTCAGCACGTTATTCGCCAACTTCGTATTCGATTCATCAAGCCCTTTTTGAATGGCGCTTTCGCACAGGCGAATGATCGTCTCCAAGTCGGCCAGGCTTTTTTGGGTCGCGAGCCGCTTGTCGATTGCCGCCGATAGATCGTCTTGGCCTTCGTTTTCGGCATGGCTGGTGGACACGAGCGAAAGAAAAACTGCCGCGACCACGACCGGCAGCAGGCGCAGAACAGTTCGCATGACACGCACTCCGTAGGCGAGAGAAAAATTGAATCCGTAGAACCTGGGTAAGTTCCCGTATTATGGCGCGCCGCGGCCACCGACGCCATGCGAGTTCGCCGCGAAATGCCGCGAAATCACCGATTCAGCAGAAATGCCGCGTTGTTGATGAGCGCTCAAACCAGGTCTTGGGTTACCCGGAACGATCTCCGGTGTTTGCTCTCGCCAGCCTTGAGCAATTCGGCATACAAGGTCATCACGTAGTCTCCGCTCTTTTTTGGCGGCAGTTGGCAGCCGTGGCAATGCTCTTGAAAGAGCGTGCGAATTTCGCGGTAATAGCTGACCGCCGCCAGCGCGGTTTTTTGCGTCGACCATGGGTTTGTCATCGGCGTCGGTAAAAAGGTCGGCGGGAAGAAGCCAGACGCAAACGAGCGCGAACAAACTCGGCCGGCGGGAGAATCGCATCGTGGATATCAGAACGCCTCGGCAGCGGAAAGATAGGAGCTAGCAGTATAACATTTCGGCTATTGGCCAGACCAGCGACTGCCGCGGTAAAATTGCCATTTGTGGTCGGCGAATTCGTGCAATTTTGCTATAAGGAGGATCCGTCCGCGAGCGTAAGGCCATTTTCCACGTTTCGCCTTCCCACCGCCGAACGCCTCAACTTAAAATGAGGCTTGCCAAAGATTGACGGCACCCACCACACCGCTGTATTACTCGCTTCGATGAACACCACCTTTCTGTTGGACAACCCGCTCACCATCACGCACGGCGGGCATGCAGTTCGACGCAACTGCGACGAATTGCTCGATCGGTATCACAAGCTGATAGATGACCAGCGGATGAGCTGGACCGAGCACCTGCACCTGCACAAGCTGCTGGGGGCTGGCGGTCAGGGCGTCGTCTATCTGAGCCAGCGTCGCGGGACGGATGGTTTCACTCTTCCAGTAGCCGTTAAGATTTTCTCGCCAGAGCGATATGAAGACGCCTGCGCCTACGATGAGGCCATGGGGCGGATCGCCGCAGTCGCGGCTCGGATCGCGCAGATTCAGCAAGACAATTTGCTTGACGTACATAATTTTGTCGATCGCAACCGCATTCGGCTGATGGAAATGGAGTGGATCGATGGGTACGACCTCGCCCAACTGCTGACGCGCAGCATGTACGACCACGTGCGCAAGCAGGTGAACGACAAGCGTTGGGCGTATTTGAACAACGTTGTGATCACGTCCGGGCCGATGCAGCCGCGACTGAAACCGGGGATTGCCGTGAGCATTGTCCGCGACTGCCTGGCGGGACTGGCTGCCTTGCATCGCGACAATATCGTACATGGCGACGTCAAGCCGTCGAACATCATGCTCAAGCGAACCGGCAACGCGAAGATCGTGGATATGGGCTCTGCATTGGCGCTCGACGCCATGCCTCCGCTGCGGACCTGCACTCCGACGTATGCCGCCCCTGAAGTGCTTGAGGGCGGGAATCATTCTCCTCGTTCCGATTTGGCCAGCCTGGGCTATGTGCTGATTGAAATGCTGGCCGGGCGTTCGCCTTTTGCCGGGATGACGACCTATAAGGACTTGTTGGAAGGCAAACGCACGCTTGCCCATAAGCTGCCGACCATTCTGCCGGACGAAGTCACCTGCAACGAACTCCTGATGACCTTCTGCCGCGGCCTGATTTCTCCCGACCCAGCTCGGCGTTTTCCCAGCGCCGAAGCGGCCGACCTGGTCAAAGAAGGGGCCGCGAGCTTTTTACGCCAACTCATCGTTGGTGGTTTGGCTAGCGAGTACGAAAATGAGCTAAGATTGTGGCTGGAGGAGTTGGAATAAGCGACGCTCGTTGCCATCCTTCGGGCGAGTGGAAGTTGTCGAGACGAACCTTGAACTTCGTCGATCCCGATGGATCCCGATGGACTTCCAACTTCGGCCCCAACAGCAGCGACGCCGATGCGCGTAACATCCCTGTTCCGAGCCTCGCTTGTGAGAACGCGGTGGTTGAGCGCTCGTCAATTTCAAAGGTCGCGCGGGCTTTAGTTTTTGCCGCCCTCCGGATAGCATCTTTGAACCGTCCGACAGCACTTTACCGACTTGCCACTTCCTTATTTTCAAGGCCACCCGAGGTTGTTTGCATGGAATACGAGATCCGTTTGGAGCAACAAGACTATTGTCCGCTTGCCGTGGTGCGCCGACGAGCGAAGCAGTTGGAATTGCCCAAAGTTGTGCCGGAAGCCTGTGGAGCGGTCTGGAGCGTCATTCGCGCCGATCAAGTTGCCGGCGCAGGACGGCATGTTGCCATTTATTTTGACTGCGCGATTAACTTGGAAGTCGGCGTCGAACTGACCGCGCCCTTTGTCGGGCAAGGCGAAGTCATCGGTTCCTCACTCCCTACCGGACCCGTTGCTGCAACAACCCACTATGGCCCCTACGGCGGCCTCTACAAGGCGCACGAAGCAATTCAGCAATGGTGCGCGGCCAATGGGCGGGCGCTAGGTGGACCGAGTTGGGAAGTTTATGCGCATTGGGAAGACGAGTGGAACAAAGATCCCGGAAAAATTCGGACGGATGTGTATTATTTGCTCCGTTAGAGTCGTGTTTCGCATCGCCCAGGATTCGTTCGAGCCAGTCTTGTTGGAGCAGCGTCGAAATCTCGTGCAACCTGAGCACGATCTAAAACCCGTCATCCACCACTCGTGACGAATAAATCGGCAAGTAGCGGTAGTAGACTTCCAGCGTCAATATCGCCATTGCGGTGCTGTAGAGCCGGCCGCCAGCGTTGCCGTGTTGGTCGTCGAAGTGCCAACTCCCTGCCTCGTGCCCTTGATTGGCCTGCGTCTGGATGAGGTATTCGCGCATTTTCTTATTCCAGCGTTCCCAAGGCGCGCTGCCGTGGTGGAACATGAGTTGCGAGGCGTAATAGTCGAGGTAGAGGTCGGTCGGCGACGGGCCTTGGCGATCGAAGAATCGCACGCCCTCGCGGATCGCCGGATGCGTTTTCGGCCAGCCGAGATACATGCGGCAAAGCAAGCCTACGGCAGAGGTGCATGGTCGCTTGATCGTCGTACGGTAACCGTAGGCGGCTCCGCGTTCCGATTGCACACTATCGAGGAACTTGCCCGCCAGATAAAACCGGTCTCTGGGGACATCCAATCCGGCCAGCACGGCACTTTTGAGGGCCATCAGTTGCCAGCCGGTCATGGTGGTGTCGCCGGGCATTCCTGGGGTGTATCGCCAGCCGCCGCCGTGCAGATCTTGCGCGTAGAGGACGAATTTCACGGCTTTTTCAGCATAGGGCCGCAGCTTGGCGTCCTGCGACATCGCGTAGGCTTCGCAGAGCACGATGGTCGAGAGCGCCTGGGCGTACATCGTCCCTTCTTGCAAATCGCCTCCTTGCGGCAGGATCAACATCCGATTGCACAGGTAGTACAACCCTTTGTTCACCTGTTCCGCATAGGGGCCTTCACGATGCGTGTAACCTGCACCGTAAAAAGGGAGCAGCGCCAGCGCTGTCGCGCCCGTGCTGGTTGTTTCGGTTCCTGCATTGCGGCAGGCGCTGTTGCAAGGCAGCCCGTCAAAGCTAAATCGCCAAGAGCCGTCTTCGTGCTGATGGGCGAGAAGCCATTTCAGCCCACGTTCGACAGCCTCTTCGCTGCGATGCGAACCGCCTCCTTGACCGGCTAGCTTGCCCCGCATGCCGCGGCTGCGGCCGTTTAGCCCACCTCCGTTGGAAATGGATACTCCCCAGTTCGTTCCATGGTCTGCGAACGAAAGGGGTGTAGCGCCGGTCAGCGACCGTGGCACGACAGGAATTGTCACCGATTGGGCGTCGATCGACTCGCTCGCTGCGAATTCCAATGGCTCGATCGGTAATTCGGCCAGCGATTGAACCAGCGCTTCGCTGGAAGCAGCGAAGGGCGTCGGAGCGACGTCGGCGTCGGTCAGCAATTCTTCCCCGCCGATGGTCAATCCTTGGACCGCCGTCAAGTTGATTGCCGCCGGGGACGAAGCTGTGTCGGGTTTCGCGATCAAAAGTCCTAGCACAATGATCGCGGCACAATGGACCATCGTGCTCAATATCCACGGATTTGTACCGTCGCGTGGCGCGAAAATCCGTTCCCATTGGGCCACGCGCCAAAATGCCGCGCGGCTTGCGGCAACGATCACGGAGTCGGCAGTGATCGACCTCGAAAGCGCGATCGTCGCGCGCGACGGCTTGCTTGCCACAGGCTCATCGCGCCAGCGACCGCATCGCGCATCGCCGCGCATTTCGACCTCCGGCGACGTCGCCGGAGGCGTTTCACTGGGGCTGGAAAGCTCGGAAGGCATCGCGGCGACTCAAAGCTGGGGCGGACAGGCCGGTACAACTCCGCCGAGCCGGTCTCAAGTGCAGGTCAAAGGTGCATCCTTCAATTATAACGTGCGGTTGGAGCGAGGATCTGTCCTGAAAGGATTTGTGTTGGCGGTGGAAACGGAGGATTCAGGGTTCAGGATTTGCGCGTTCGGAGTTCACGAATTCTCCGCGGGGACTCTGTCGCACGAACTCAAAGACCGCTCAGATGAACGGTACGGCAGGAGCGAACAACCGCGGCGGCGCTTCGTCACTTGAACTCTGAACCATGGGCCTATTCATTGCGCGAGAATTCATCATTCACGGCTTTGCTGCCGTAGATGGGGAGATGGCGGTAGTAGACTTCCAGCATCATCGTCGCCATCGAAGTGCAGTAGAGTCGTCCGCCGGCGCGGGAATGCGAGGCGAAATCGAAGTACCAGCTTCCTGCCTCATGGCCTTTGCTGGATTGGCTTTCAATCAGCCAGTCGCGTGTCTTGCCGTTCCACCGGTCGAACTCGTAGCCGCCCCAATGTCGCAGGACTTGTGTCGCGTAGTAATTGTAATACATGTCGGCCGAATTATTCGTACGTGCGGGAATCGACGGACCCTCACGCGCAATGGCGGCGATTCCACGCTTGAGTCCAGGATTGTCTTTCTTCCAACCTAAATACATGCGGCAGAGCAGGCCGACGGCGGATGTGGCGCGGGGAAAGCCGTTTGCCGGAGCCACGTAACCGTAGGCCGCCCCATCGTCGGATTGCACGCTGTCGAGAAACTTCGTCGCACGAGTGAAGACCGAGCTAGGGACATCCAATCCCGCCATTTCGGCGCTTTTCAGCGCCATGATCTGCCAGCCAACGACCGATGTGTCGCCATCTTGTCGCGGCTCGTAGCGCCATCCACCCCCAACAGGATCTTGGGCGTACACGGTGAAGTTCACCGCCCCTTGTGCATAGGGCTTGAGCGCAAGGTCGTTGGTCATCGCGTAGGCCTCGCATAGCGCAATGGTTCCCAGACCGTGCGAGTACATGGTGCCTTTCGGCTCGTGCATGCTCAAAAAGCCGCCGGTGTTCTTCGTGTGAGTGGTGAGGTAATAAATTCCTTTGCGCACGACTTCTCGATACTGGCCTTGCCGGTGAGTTTGCCCCGAGCCTAAAAACGGCAACAGCGCCATCGCCGTAGCGCCCAGCCGCGCCTCGCCATATTCGCCCGAATTTTGACACAGCCCGCGACAAGTTGGACACTGCTGCAAATCGAAACTCCAACCGCCGTCGGGTAGTTGATGCTTGGAAATCCACCGCAAAGCGCGGGCGACGGCCGCCTCGCTGGCATCCGTCCCGCCTTTCTTAAGCAGCGCTCCCTTGAGCGCGCCCGAGCGTCCTCCCAGGCCTTCGCCGGAGCCGCCGGCAACGCCCATCGTCTTCAGCAAATCTTGCTGCGGAGCGAGTGCATCGTTCAACGAGGCCACGTCGAGGCTTGCTGCCGCGGCGTCGATGTCGTCGGCCAGCGGATTGAGCGGGATATCGACCATCGGTCCGCTGTCGATGGTGCTGAGCGTTGAATTCAAACTGGTCACATCGGCGTCGGTCAAGGAGTCCAAGTCTGCGAGTGAATCGCTGGGCGCCGTCGGATGGGCGACGATCTCCAAGTCACTCGATTTGTGCTCAGGTGCGACATAAATCAAGCCGAGCACGATCAGTGCCGTCGTGTGAATCAATAGGCTGGCTAACCAACTGGGCACCCCTCGCCACCAGCATCGCAGGGCGGCGGCAAACTGATCGAACTTGTCGGGCTGGAGCGAAGTTCGTCTGGCTTTTGGCTGGTCGCCTGCGCTGATCGGCTCGACCACTGATGCAATGGCTGATGCCGGTGCGGCGGAAGCGACGGAAGCGCGATCATTCGCGCCATAACTGGCTGGCAGCGGCGGTGGAACCACTGTCGCCGGATGGCCAATCGGCAAAGTCGCGACGGATTCGCGAGTTGCTTCGCTGGTAATGGGCAGGGTCGCCATCTGCTACCGGCTCCGAACAGCGTTTCGAGCGAGAAGCCGGATGGCCGACGGCCGATCCGACGCTCTTTATTGTATCGAAAAAAATGGCGAGAGTTAACAGAGAGGCGGGCGACTTCGAGTCCCATCGTTTTTTCACATGCGTGACCAATCTTTCCCGACTAACGAGGGAGCACCCTAGGTGAATTGCCAGCCTGATTCGGTCCTTGCCGTGAGGACTCGCGGCGTTCCTTTTCTACTAACCAAGCGGATGGCGTCGCAGCCGTTGTACTTCTCGATAACGAAAGCAATCCACCAGGTGATCGTTGACCATGCCGACTGCCTGCATGTGTGCGTATATCACGGTGGGTCCGAGAAACTTGAAGCCACGCTGTTTGAGGTCTGCTGCCCATGCGACGGCTTCGTCGGTGTAAGGCTTGCAATCTTTCATCGTGCGATGGCGATTGACGATCGGCCGGCCGTCGACCCACAACCACATGTATTTGGCAAACGTGCCGAATTCATTGCGCACTTCCAAGAGCCGTTGGGCGTTGTTCACGGCCGCCTCGATTTTCGCCCGATTGCGGATGATGCCTTCATTCCCAACCAGACGCTTTACCTCTCGAGCCGTAAAGTCGGCTACCCTGCGATAATCAAAGCCCGCGAACGCCTTGCGAAAATTCTGACGCTTGTGGAGCACGGTTCGCCACGACAGCCCGGCTTGAAAGACTTCGAGCACAATAAACTCGAACAACTTGCGGTCATCGTACACCGGGACGCCCCATTCGGTGTCGTGATACTCGATGTACAGCGGATCATCGACAGGGGGCCACGGGCAACGAATGAGTGGTTTGGGCATGGTTTCGAGGGGTGTCGAACGACGTGACGTCGATCGTTCAGGGTTTACGGTGTTGGCGCATCTTGCGGTACGGCGGCGGTCGCGGCTTCTGCCGCCGGTGCTGACCTTATTTTCCCTTCAAACATGCAGGAAACATTCACATCGCCCAGCACATTGATCGCCGTGCGACAGCGGTCGAGGAACCAATCGACAGGAATCAGAAGCGGAATATATTCGAGAGGCAGCCCGACGGCCTTAAAGACGAGCGTCATTGTCACCAGGCCCGCTTCAGGAATTCCCGCAGCGCCGATCGAAGCGACAATCGCCATGACGACGACGACCAATTGATGCCACAGCGACAGTTCGATCGAGTAGACTTGGGCGACGAACAGTGCGGCTACCGCTTCGTAGAGGGCGGTGCCGTCGTTGTTGAAGTTTGAGCCTACGAGTGCGCCCATCGAGGCGGAGTCCTCGCGCAGGCCAACCTTGTCTCGCAGACACGCATAGGTGACGGGCATGGTTGCCGTACTGCTGGCGGTCGAAAACGCCATCACCAAGGCGTCGCGCACGCCGCGAACGACATCCCACGGCCTTGCCCAACAGCCGAAATGAATGCGCGCCAAATACCACGCGACTTGCCCTGCCAGCGCGATCAACACGGCCACCACAAACCACATCAGGTCTAGCAGCGGCGAAAACCCTTGTTCTCCCACGGTTGCCGCCACCGTGCAAAACACGGCCAGCGGCACTAAGTCGATGACCCAGTGCAGGACGACGACGATTGCCTTGAACGACAGCGAGATAAACTGATTGATGATTGCCAAATCGTGTGACGTGGACAGCTTGCGAAAGGCAACGCCAAATGCGACAGCCAGAAACACCACGCCGATGACGTTGTTGGTCACCAGCGGCTCCAAGACGCTCTTGGGGATGTTGCCGATCAATTGTTCACCCAGTTCTCCGGCGGTCGGTTGTTTTCGCTCCGTGTTGGCGGCAGGCCCAGCGCCGGTGCCACCAGCCAGTTTGGTTGCGGACGCAACGCTTGGATGCTCGCGTTCTCCTGGCCGAACGAGATTGACGACCACGAGGCCGATCAAGATTGCCACCAAGGTGTTCAACAACAGCAGAAATGCCAACCGAGCTGCGCTGCGACTTTGGATATTGGCGTTCAGGATTGAATCCATGACGGCGACGAGGATGAGCGCCGGCGCAAGCGCTCCCAAGAATCGCAGCACAATTTGGCTACCCCATTTCAAGGGTTCGGCGGTTTGGCCTAGCAGCAAACCTAAAACCGCGCCGAGGACAAAGGCGATCAAGATGCGCAAATACAGCGGCACCGCCCGGTACCGGGTGAGCAGCCCCCGCGACGGCGTCTGAGCGTTTTCGAGTAAGTGCGGTTTTTCAAGCATCGTGGGTGCGGCCGAGACGGTTTCCAGCCGCTGGCTATGCGGTAAAGATCCGCGCATAGATCCGCTTGTGGAATACCTCACGGCAAATGTGGCGTAAGTTTACGGTCTGGCAGATCGTTGTCCCAGCCGTCTACCGCAGATGGATTGGAATTGGACACAAAATCCTTGCTGGTTGGGATGCAAACTACTACGGTGTGATCTATTTCCCCTCGGCCACAAGATTTGGCCATCGATAATTGTGAGGTTTCTTCGAGCATAATGCAGCTTCTGGATCCCCTGCGCGTTCGGATTGCTTCCGATTTTTGCTTCGCGGACGAGTGGAGAATCAACCATAGAGACACGGAGGAGATTTGACGCCATGTGCCACCGCGCTCTGCCGGCGCGGATTTTGGACGCGCCGCGCCGAGGCCTTTATTTACCGTCGCTCGCGCGACTCGTTTACATCGAAATAGTGCTAGAAATTGTCGGCATCCTCACGATTGAGTGAGGCCGGTATAATGCGGCGTCGCGATTCGGCTGCCGTTCAATTTGCTTATGTCGCACTTAAGCCCAGATAAGTCGCCGCCGCGTTGGCTCTTGCGCCGCCTCGATCAAGTGGCGATTGCCGGGCTGTCTCTTTTTGCGCTCGCGGCAATGGGCGCATTTTGGCTCGCTCACAGTGGACATCGCGGCCGACTCATTGAAATCGACCGCGCCGATCCGTTGAAAATCGAGTTCTTGGTCGATGTGAATCAGGCCGATTGGCCCGAGATAACGACGCTTCCCGACGTCGGCGAAACGCTCGCCAAACGCATCGTCGATGACCGCCGCCAGCGCGGTCCGTTCGCTTCGATCGATGATCTGCAGCGAGTCCGGGGCATCGGGCCAAAGACCTTTGAACGAATGAGGCCCTATGTGCGCACGATTACGCCGGAGAGCGCAGTGGTGAGAAAATAACGCGGCTGTGCTTGTAGCGCCCCTGGAGAGTTCGATTTTCTAGTGCTGCTAGATCCTTCGTACCGAAACTGCCTCGATTTACAAATATCCATCGAAAAGCATGTGCGACATCGAATGCACAAGTAGATGGCTGCCGGGCAATGAGACGATGCTATACGGAGCCATACGATGATTGCACTGCTGAGTTTATGCAAAACCCGTAGTGGCAACCAAACCATGAACGGTTTTTCAAGCGACTTTCATCGTGCTCCGAAATGCGTAGACGGCCAAGATGCAGAATGCTCCGACAGCGGCGCTGATGAAAGTGGCCGATTCCGGTACCATGGAAATGTTGTAATGAATGACGTCGAATCGATCGTTAATTCGGTCGGGGGGGGAACTGGCTTCTTAGATTCATCGGGGGCGGGTACAGATAGATATGTTATCGCCGCATAGTTACGCGGTTGATCAATCGCATCATTCGGTTGTGGACCGCTTGCATCGTACCTGCCGTGGTACAATTGAGTCGGAACCGCCATCGCATTGCCAACCATCGGTAACGGATCGTATCCGTCGCGGCCGAACGCCGAAATTGGAACTGGTGTGTAACCAATGCCATAGGCCATCGATCCGCGTCCGCAATATACCCACTAATTGGGGTTTCTAACAAATAGTCGCCGATTTCATGGGGTGCGGTAGATCTGGGATGTGAGCTGCATGGCTAGAAACGGGCAATTCTTTCGCTTTACGTAAATGGGGCTGAGAGGCATTGCATCGCGCGGAGCATGACGTGTAGGCTAGAAAGCGCCCCCAGAACCGATTTCATCGCCCAACAATCATACCAACTTGGTTTCAGGCGCTCATCGATGAACTCGACAGCGACCGCCATTTACTCGATCGGCCACTCGAATCACTCGATCGAACGCTTTCTGGAGTTGCTCCGGCAGCACCGCGTGCAAGTGGTGGCCGATACCCGCTCGTCGCCCTATTCCAAATACGCTGCGCAATTCAACGACCGCGAGTTGACCGCGGAATTGCGCAGCGTCGGCATCGAGTATTTGTTTTTCGGCCGGCAGCTCGGAGGCCGACCGCAGGGGGATCAGTTTTATGACGCTGAAGGGAGAGTGCTCTATTCCAGCCTGGCCGAATCGGCGGAATTTCGTCGCGGCATCGAGCAGGTCGAGCAGCTCGCGTCGCAAAAGCGAACGGCTTTGCTGTGCAGCGAAGAAAATCCGGCCATCTGCCATCGCCACTTGCTGATCGGCCGCGTGCTGTGCGGTCGCAGCAATCAAGTGATCCATATCCGCGGCGACGGCCAATTGCAATCGTATCAAGAAGTGGTCAAGCAGGCTGCCGACGAAAAGGACCACGGCCAGCGAACGCTGTTTGATGTCGAGGACGACGCATGGAAATCTATTCGATCGGTTTTACCCAAAAATCCGCCGCCGAGTTCTTTGGAAAGTTGACGGCGGCCGGCGTACGACAACTGGTCGACGTGCGGCTGAACAACTCGTCGCAATTGGCGGGCTTCGCCAAACGCGGCGACTTGACATTCTTTCTCAAGGAGTTGTGTGGCGCGGTCTATCTCCACGAGCCACTGTTGACACCGACGTCGGATATGCTGGGGGCCTATAAGAAGCAAAAAGGCGCATGGCAAGAATACGAGCGGCGATTTCTCGACTTGATGGCCGACCGCCAGATCGAGAACGCGCTCGACCGAAGATTATTCACCACGCCGACTGTACTACTCTGCAGCGAACCGACGGCAGACCATTGTCATCGCCGACTCGTGCTCGAGTATTTGCATAATCGATGGGAAAACTTGTGCATTACACATTTATGAAAACCCGAGAGACAGAAATAACCGATCAGAGTGCGTAGTGAGCTCTGAATGTGCTGCGCGCCGATCAGATTGCAACCAAAATTGAACGGCGACAGTAGAAATCGCGAAGTAGAGGCCGTCGAGCAGGAGCGCTCATCACCGAACATTCGCGTGCATTCTGGCGATCTCCAGGATGAACGCAGAACGCCGATTTGCGTTCGAGAATGCTGCTGCCTGCCATTTCTACCGCTGGTAACACGTTGCCTGTAGAGCCAAAGTTTGCGAATTTGCAAAACAGAGAACTGGAAATCGTAGCAGCAGGAGAATTCTGAAAATCCTCGATCCGCCGCTGCTGACAGGCCGCTTTCGGCGATTTCGAGGTCCATGAACGTAAACGGAAAAATCACTCCGAACGTCTCGCAAACCGCATTTTAGCCCTGCTGGAGCCAAACATGACACCGGTTGAGTTTCTCTGTATGGCTTATTCGCGAAAACATCAAGGCCGCTGCATTGCCGGCTTGCGAACCGACGGTAGCGGCTGGGTGCGGCCGGTTTCAAAGCAATCGGATGGCACGCTGACCAGCGCTCGGTGCCAACTCTACGACGGCACTCCGCCGCAAGCGCTCGACGTGCTGCGCGTCTCCTGATGGGGCCGCGGCCGCTGCCGTATCAGCCGGAAAATTGGGTGCTGGCGCCTACGCCGATTGAACTCATCGCGCGGCCGGCAAATCCAACGACGTTGGAGCTACTTCGTGGGCGCGTGGAAACGGGGCCGGAAATCTTCGGTTCGACAGCCGCGTGGATCGCGCAGGAAATGTTCGCCATTCAAACGGCGTCTCAATCGCTGACACTCGTTCGCCCGCAGCAACTTCGCTTCTATTCCAAGGAGAACAATAGCGGATTCCGGCAGCTTCGCGTGAGATTTGAATTGCAATCGGCAAGATACGATCTGCCGGTCACCGATCCGCGTTGGGAAAACTGCCCGGCGCTGGTGCGCAGTCCGTTTTTCCGAGAGCATCCCTGGCCCACGGTCGCTAACACGGTTAGCGCGGATGCGGTTCCGCTGATCACTGTTAGCCTCAGCGAACCTTTTACCGATCCGGCGCGTTGCTTCAAATTGGCTGCGTGTATTTTCACCGCCGCACTGCCCGCAGGCAGTTAGGGCAAATTGCCAGCCAGCCGCAGCAGGAACAGAGAGTCGGAAGTATCCAGTAGTTCCTGCAGGCGGCTGTCAAGCACCGACGGAAATCGCGCGGGCGAAGGGGCGTCGAGCAAGCCGACATCGATCATGTCGAGCAAGTGAACTCGATCCTATTCAGTGATATTTTGACGACGGAGACCGAGCCGCGATTCTATGCAAACCTCAGTGCAGTTCACACCGCAACCGTTTGCAGTGCAAATTGCTCGGCCCAATTCGCCAGGTCGGCCATGCCCTTGCGGTGGCAGAAGTCGCCGAAGGTTTCGCCATCGTGCCGCTCTGCTTTGAAGTACATCAACAGCGGCACCAGCGTCGGAACAATCTCTTCGGTCGGAACGAGATCCTTATAGAGCGTGTTGAGTCGATCGCCGAGCAGGCGTCCGCCCAGGAAGACGGTGTACTTTCCGGCGGTCTTACCAACCAGGCCGATGTCGCAGTTGTACGGACGGGCGCAGCCGTTGGGGCAACCAGTCATGCGGACCGTGAAGGTTTCGCGGGCCAAGCCGAGCTTCGCCAGTTCGATTTCCAATTCGTCGATCACGCTCGGCAGCGCTCGTTCGGCCTCGGTTATCGATAATCCACACGTCGGATACGCCACGCAGGCCATCGACCAGCGGCGGACATTGGAAATCTGTTCCGACAGCTTCACGCCGTGCTTGCGCAACGTCGCTTCGAGCGGTTCGCGCGCTTCCGCCGATAAATCGGTGAACAAAATGCTTTGATGCGACGTCAAGCGAATGCCGGGCCTGAAGGTATGGCAAACCTCCCGCAGCGCGGCTTTCAGTTGCACTTCGTCGTTGTCGAGCAGCCGACCGTTTTCGATATTCAGCCCATAGAACCAGCGGCCGTCGCCTTGATCGTGCCAACCGAGATGATCGTCGAAGCCCCAGACGTCTTCCGGATTTGGCTCGGCCAGCGGCTTGCCGTAATATTCTTCGACTTTGGCTTTGAACCATTCAAGCCCGCGATTGGCGAGGAGGTATTTCAAGCGGGCCACTTTACGGTCGGATCGGTTGCCGAAATCGCGCTGCACTTTGACGATGGCCGTGGCCACGTCGATCGCCTCGTGTGGCTCGATGAACGCCAGCCGCTTGGCCACCGCGGGAAAGGTCTTCGCGACACTCGGCGTCACTCCCATGCTGCCGCCGACGAGCAAGTTGTATCCAACGATTTTCCAATCTTGGCAGATGGCCATGAACGCCAGATCGTTGGCGTACATATCGACGCAATTATCGCCTGGCAAACCGACGGCCATTTTGAACTTTCGCGGCAAATAGGCTGCGCCGTAGATCGACTCGTGCTCGACCGCGCCGTTGGCGTGACCGTTCGTGGCATGCCCGTTGCCGGAAGCGTGCCCATTCGCCGAGTGGCCGTTCGCGTGCCAAACCTGCGCACCCGCCAGAGGGCTGCGAGAAGGGTCGTCGATTTGACCATTTCCCCCTCGAGCGAGTCGGGTGGGCGGATGCTCATTCGAGCCGCCGAGATATTGTTCTTCGCCGCTGGCCAAATCGCGCAGCCACAGTTCGTGATAAGCGCCGGTTTTCGGAGCAAAGTGCAGCGCCAACCGAGTGGCCAGCGCTTGCATTTCGACATGGACCGGATCGCCGTGGTGCGGCGCTGGGCAGCACATGACATTGCGATTTACATCGCCGCAGGCCGCGAGCGTGCAAAGCTTGATTTCGTTGATTCGCCGAATGGTCGCGTGCAATTCGCGCTTCGGCACACCGTGAATCTGCAAGCCTTGCCGGCTGGTAATCCGCAATGTGCCGCCTGCCAACTGTTCGCAGATATCGAGTTCGCCGAGCAGTTGATCGCTCGTCAGCTTGCCGCCAGGAATGCGCGAGCGGACCATAAAGATGTACGTTCGAGCGCTTTTTCCCCCCTCGCGCCGCGTCCGTTGTTCGCGGTCATCCTGTTGGTAGGTGCCGTGAAACTTCAGCAATTGGACATTGTCTTTGCCAAAATTGTCGTTGCCATCCACCAATTCCTGCGCAATCGTGCCGCGCAGCAAGTGGCTGCTCGACTTGATCGCTTCGATGGCGGAGAGTTTTTCGGCAGCGCTCTGGGGTTCGGACATGATCAAATTGGAGGGTTGAATCGGTTACGGAACACTGATGGTAGGCGTCCGACCCTGCCGACCGCAACGCGGCTGGCGGAGCCTTGGCCGCCCCCGACAGAAAGCGGTTCTTCAACTCGACTTCCTGACGGGCGGAATTGGAAAATGCAACTCACCCATCGTCAGGCAAAGTATAAGCGCAACGACGTCGAAAAACGCAACATTTAATGTTTATCAAGATTAGCATAATTATTATCATTTCTGTCGTACTGTCAAGGATAATACAGAACCGCCTGCTAACCGACGAGGGCAATTTCCGGTAGCATTCGTCGAAATGGAAACTCCTGGAGTGCGAAAAACAGCGAATTGGATGCATCCGGCCGTCGTGATTGCGACCGGATGGTGGTTTGGCCGCATGCCAGTAGCGCCTGGCACATTTGGAGCGCTGCTCGGCCTGCCTTTGGCTTGGGGTATTTCGGTGGTCGAGAGTCCGTGGCTTCAAATAGCCATCATTGCGATCTTGTTCGCGGTTTCCGTTCCGATCTGTACCGCCGCGGCGGAGCAGCTCGGCGGCAAGAAAGACCCTGGCGCAATCGTGCTCGACGAGATCGTGAGCCTGCCGGTGACGTTTTTTCTTGTGCCGCGCGAGCAGTTGGAGCGGCCGTGGGTCTTGGTGGCCGGATTCGTATTGCATCGATTGTTCGACATTACGAAGCCGCCTCCGGCGCGGCAGTTGGAGCATCTGCCGACGGGACTGGGGATCATGGCCGACGACATCGCGGCTGGCATCTATTCTTGGATTGGATTGCATCTGCTGATAAATTGGCTTGGAATAACATGACCGCGCGAATTTTGGATGGCAAATCGTTGGCGGCGACATTGCAAACGGATATTGCCACGCGCGTGGCGGAGTTCAAGACCGCCACGGGCATCACGCCCTGTCTGGCCGCGGTACTCGTTGGCGACGATCCGGCCAGCGAAGTCTACGTTCGCAACAAACAGCGCGGATGCGAACGCGTTGGCATGTCGAGTCAACTTCATCGATTGCCGGCGAGTGCGACCGAGAGCGAGTTGCTTGAATTGATCGGTCGATTGAACGATTCGCCGGCCGAGCAACCCGTGCATGGCATTTTGGTGCAACTGCCGCTGCCCAAGCACATCCACGAATCGCACATCCTCGATGCCGTCCTGCCGCTCAAGGACGTCGATGCGTTCCATCCCGAGAATGTCGGTCGCATCGTGCAAGGTCGGCCGCGGTTTTTGCCCTGCACGCCGCATGGTATTCAACAATTGTTGGTTTGCGGCGGCATTGAAACGGCGGGAAAGCATGTGGTCGTCCTCGGTCGAAGTGAGATCGTGGGCAAGCCGATGGCACTGATGCTCGTCCAACACGGCCCCGGTGCCGATGCGACCGTGACAATCTGCCACAGCCGCACGCAACATCTGGCCGAACTGACGCGCCAGGCCGATATTTTGATCGTCGCCATTGGCAAGCCGCGCTTCGTGACGGCCGACATGGTGAAGCCGGGCGCGGCCGTGATCGACGTTGGCATCAACCGCGCCGGCGGCAAACTCTGCGGCGACGTCGATTTCGACTGCGTCGCGCAAGTCGCAGCAGCGATTACTCCCGTCCCCGGCGGCGTCGGGCCGCTGACGATCGCGATGCTACTGGAGAACACATTACGGGCCGCGAAGCTGCAATTGACCGCGTAAATCTCGATGGACCTCGGCGCTCTCGACTTGGGGGAATCTGCAGTCTGGCAATTTTGTAATCCGGCGGCCGAGCGCAATGCGATTCGTGGAAACGCCACTCGCATTGGCCGTAGAATAATTGGTCGCATTCGATACACTACGATTTTCCCCGCCTTCGACCGAACTTTGATCTTGCCCCGGTCATCCCCTTGGGCATCGGTACCCAAGCGATCGCCAGAGGACGTATCGTTGCCGTGAGACTTGAGACCTCGACACCATCGGCGCACAGCGGCGAAGCCGAGACAGTCGGGCAAACGGAGGGAAAGCCTGCCAATTCGCCGACCCAGCCACTGATTCATCTGCATCGCGGCTGGGTGACGGCCGCCTTGATGACCGTGATGGTGCTGGCGGCCATGGAAATGACCATTACCAGCACGGCCATGCCGACAATCATCGGCGAACTGCACGGGCTGGAGCACTATGCTTGGGTCACTTCGGTTTACTTGCTGATGTGTACGGTGACCATGCCGCTCTATGGCCGCCTGGCCGATGCGTTGGGTCGCAAGCCGGTCGTGCTGTTTTCGATCGGCTTGTTCTGCGGCGCATCGGTGCTGGCGTCCACCTCGCAGTCGATGTGGCAATTGATTGTGTACCGCGGTCTTCAAGGTTTGGGAGCCGGGGGCATCATGCCCGTCGTGCTGACGATTTTGGGCGATATCTTCACGCTCGAAGAGCGGGCCAAGATTCAAGGTTGGTTTAGCGCTGTTTGGGGCACTTCGGCGCTGGCTGGACCGGCCATCGGCGCGGTTTTGGTGAATGCGTTCGGCTGGCGATCGATCTTCTTTGTGAATCTGCCGCTGGGCGCGCTGGGACTTGGCGTGTTGGCATGGCACTATCACGATCGAGAGCAGCCGCAGGCGACCAGTCTCGATTTGCCGGGGGTTGCGCTGTTGGCCATCGCATGTTCGGCGCTGTTGGGATTGGTATCCGTGGTGGGATCGACGGACTCGCCTTGGCTGGTCGCGTCGCTGCTGTTGGCCGTTTTCGTGGTGGGATTTGCCTGGTTTGTGCGCGTCGAGCGGCGAGCGAGCAATCCGATTTTCCCGCTCGAACTCATGATGCACCGCGGCATCGGCCCAGCGCTGGTCGGCAGCGCGCTGATGGGCGTGTTGTTCTTCGGCGTCGAAACCTACGTTCCGCTTTATGTACAAGGAACCACCGGCGGCGACGCATCGGCCGCCGCGGGCGTGATAACGCCGCTGATGTTCGCCTGGGCCGCTAGCGGTATCTTTGTCGCGCCGCTGCTGATTCGCTGGGGATTTCGCCGCGTTGCCGTGGCCGGCAGCCTGCTGGCGGCGATCAGCTTTACGGGCTTGGTGGCCTGCGCGGTGGCGGAGGCGTCTGGCTGGGTGTTGGCGAGCGTGCTTGTGGTCGGCGGCGTGGGGTTTGGCTCGGTCTCGATGCCGTACTTGCTGTCCGCCCAAGATGTCGTCGCTTGGGGACAGCGTGGCATCGTCACCAGCGCGATTCAATTCTTTCGTACGATGGGGGGTGCGGTGGGCATCGGTTTGTTGGGGATGCTGTTCAACGTGCTGGCTGCCGCGCAGATGGAACAGTTGCGCAGCCTGGGCGTCAGCCCGGCGTCGATCATGGATCCACACACGCGATCGACATTGCCGTCCGAGTCGCTGGCGATCGTTCGAACGATGATCGATTCCGGATTGACCTGGGTGTTTGTGGCCATGGCGCTGCTGGCGATGATCCAAGTCTTGGTCACGCTGCTGATGCCGCGCTCGCACGGCAAAGCGATGGTGGAGGTCGATCCGCTGGAAGCGATGCAGAGTTGAGGTTGTCATGGCGTCGAGTCTTGGCGCGGGCTTTTCACCGCCGAGTCACTGAGACATGGAGAGATCGCGGGGAGGCAGGGAAAAAGGCGGTGCGAGCGGTTTGA
The DNA here is from genome assembly GCA_020851115.1 of Pirellulales bacterium. Lineage (GTDB taxonomy): Bacteria > Planctomycetota > Planctomycetia > Pirellulales > JADZDJ01 > JADZDJ01. The sequence continues at coordinate 19,618 of JADZDJ010000092.1, read as the reverse complement.
GAGTTCCGGTTTCTGTAAAAATTTTTTATGGTGGAAATGAGAAGGGGCGAAAAGTCGGTTTTTCTCGAGCCCGTCGCGAGATTGGATCGCGGCGGATTTCCGGTTCATTTCCGGGGGGGGTGAGCAGAAATTCGGGTGGAGCAAGCAAAATGGATCGAGAATTTACGAGTGTTTTTGACGTTTGAGGCGTGGCGAGGGTCGATGGAAAATAAGGGGCGATTGGTGAGCCGCAGTGTGTGGTAGGTGGCCAATGGCAACTGGCCAAAAAAACAACCCGCTGGCTGGAATGGACCAGCCGCGGGCTTCGTGGAATCGAATACCTTGTATTTATTCACTAACTGTACCTTAGATCATACAAAAGGCGTGCGCCGCGTCAAGAGGGCTGAAAGAATTTTGAGGGCAAGGGGCGAGACGGGGCCTCTCTGGTGCCCTCAGCCGGGGTGAAACATGAAGCATTCAATCAAGGCTGCCCGCCCAGCGAATGCTTTCAGAAAGGGATACGTCGCGCCAAGCATTGGTCAAGGACATCCGGAGCTATTCGCTGCGCAAGCCAACAATTCCACGGTTGCGGAGTCCCATCGTTCGACATTCCGATAGAATTTCAGCAGGCGCAATTGGGGTTGCGTTTTGTTGAGAACTTTGTTCACTTGGGAGATTGCTTGCATCGGTCAACTCAGACGCCTGCCTTGCCATGCGCGAAGCCATTTTGCAACCGCCGCACGACGATCTTCCCGAGGAAGACGACCGCTTGCTCCGCCCGCAGCGGATGGGAGAGATGGTCGGGCAGCGCGAAGTAGCCGAGCGCGTCGGTATCGCGGTCGATGCTTCGCGCAAGCGAGGTGAAGTGCTTGGGCACATTCTCTTCGATGGGCCGCCAGGATTGGGCAAAACGACCTTTGCCACGTGCATTCCACGCGATCTGGGCGTGAGTTGCCAAATTGCCAGCGGGGCGGCGCTCATGGCCCCGAAAGACCTCGTGCCCTATCTGTCGAACGCCGAGGAAGGCTCGGTGCTATTTATCGACGAGATTCACCGGCTCCCCAAGGCGGTCGAAGAGTTTTTGTATCCGGCGATGGAGGATTTCCGGATCGACATCACCCTGGGCGAAGGGGTGAATGCCCGCACGATCAACATGCCGCTGCGACCCTTTACGCTGATCGGCGCGACGACGCGAACCGGCCTGCTGTCGGCCCCGCTGCGCGACCGGTTCCAGATGCGCGAGCATCTCGACTTTTATACGGTTGAAGAGTTGAGCGAGATCGTCCGCCGCAGTTCGGCCAAGCTGCGCGTGAAGATCGACGACCGCAGCGCTCGCGAAATCGCGGCTCGCAGCCGCGGCACGCCGCGGCTGGCGAACAATCGCCTCCGCTGGGTGCGCGATTATGCCACCAGCCGCGCGAACGGCGAGATCACACTTACGGTGGCCCAAGCCGCACTGGAAATGCAAGGCATCGACACACTCGGTCTCGACGGGCAGGACCGTAAATATCTCGATACGATCGCCCGCGTGTTTCACGGCGGCCCGGTCGGCGTGGAAGCGGTTGCCCACACGCTCAATACCGCTCCCGATACGCTCTCCGACGAAGTTGAGCCGTTTCTGTTGCGCAGCGAACTGGTGATTCGCACACCCCGCGGCAGAAAGCTGACGCCGATGGGCTACGACCATTTGGGCATGTCCGCGCCCGATGAATCGAATGGGCCGCAGGGGCGACTGTTTAACTAAGCTGGTTATCCGCAGCATGCCAACTATAATTAATCGTCAACATACGAAGTTCGTTCGCGGACATTTCTTCAACGGACTTGCCAACATAAGTTAACATCAGCGGATCTTGCCATGGCTCAACAAACTCTCGAACAGCGCGTGGCCGCCTTGGAGAAAGAGGTCGCCCGTTTGGCCGATAAATTGTGGCCGGGGGCCGGGCCGGGCCGCGACGATTGGAAATCTACCATCGGCATGTTCGCGAACGATCCGATTATGAAAGAAATCGATGAGGAAGCTCGCAGAATTCGCGAAGCTGATCGGCAACGCGCCTATCGAAAATATAAGCCGCGCAAACGCCGATGATCATCCTCGACACCGATCACGCGACGGTGCTGCGCTATCCTGAGCATTCGCAGTTTGCGCACCTCACCGCAAAGATGGAGTACTCGGTAGATCAGGATTTTGCGTTTACCGCCATTACCATCGAAGAACAAATGCGTGGTTGGCTGGCAGCCATCCGCCGCGCGCGTGCTGTTCACAACCTAATTCTATATTACACGCGGCTCATTGGTCTGGTCCGATTTCTGGAAAAGTGGAAGATTTTGCCGTTCCATGAGCCGGCCGCGGATCGGTTCGAGGCACTGCGGAAGGGCCGAATTCGCATCGGCACGCAGGATTTGAAAATCGCTTCGATTGCACTGGATGAAAATGTGTTGCTGCTCTCGGCGAACTTGCGAGATTTCCAACAAGCGCCTGGGTTGCAGGTGGAAAATTGGCTGCACTGAGATGCGCCGAATAATGTTTTGCGAACAGGAAGTGTATTATCTCCCCCCAAGCTAAGCCTATCATCCCATGAAGCTCGCCTTCAGTTCCAATGCCTACATGCACTTCACGATCGAGGACACGATCGCGCGGATCGCCGATCTGGGCTACACGGGCATCGAACTGCTCGCCGACGTGCCACATGCCTGGCCGGCCGGGCTGCTGCCGGGGCAGAAGCAATCGATTCGCGATGCGCTCGATCGCCACAATTTAAAAATCTCGAACATCAACGCCTTTATGATGAACGCGGTGGCCGATCCGCGGCAACCGTATTGGCATCCAGGATGGACCGACCCGTATCCGCACTATCGCGCCATCCGCCGCGAACACACCAAGCGGGCGTTGCAGCTTGCCCACGAACTCGGCGCGCCGAACATCACCACGTCTCCCGGCGGGCATCTCACGCCCGAGCAAACGTGGGACGAAGCCGCGCGGATTTTCTACGACGAGATCATGCCCTGCGTCGAACTGGCCGAAACGCTGCAAGTGAAGCTGCTGATCGAGCCGGAGCCGGCACTGCTGATCGAAACCTTTGGCCAATATTTACAGTTCGTGCAGCGGATCAAGTCGCCGTGGGTGAAGCTCAATTTCGACATCGGCCACGCCTACTGCGTCGGCGACGATCCCGAACTGTGGATTGAAACCATGGCGCCGCACACGCTGCACTACCATTTTGAAGACATCGCCCCCACCCGCGTCCACAAGCACCTGATCCCCGGCCACGGCGCCATCGACTTCGCCGCCACGCTCGCGGCGATTCAAAGCACCGACTACAGCGGATGGATTACGGTGGAGCTATACCCATATATCGAAAACCCCGACAACGCCGCGAAAGCGGCAAAGGAACATCTCACGAAAGTGGCTCGAGAGGTTGGCGTTTCATTGAACTAGTGGAACCGAGGAACCGCCATGGCGAAATTCGAATGACGAATCAATCCCCCAGCCACAACGTCCCAACGAGGAAGCAGCAGAGGTGTTGCAATGAGAAATGAGTGCATTGAGATTTCTTTCTGCCATTGAATTTCGTCATTCTCAACACGCATGCCTCACTCGCATCTAACTCGTTCTTCTCGCCTGCTCGCCTATCTGCAATTGCTGCGACTGCCGAACGTTTTCACGGCAATGGCCGACATCGCGATGGGGTTTTGGATTACTCATTCATCGTTCGGGCCGCTCGGCGTGCTGGCCTTGCTGCTGCTCGCCTCGAGTTGTCTTTACACCGCCGGCATGGTGTTGAACGACGTCTACGACGTCGAATTGGACCGCCGCGAGCGGCTTGGCCGGCCATTGCCATCGGGTGCGATTCCTTACGAAGGCGCCTGGCGATTGGGCTGGTCGCTGTTGGCCGCAGGCATCTTGTGGGGCTGGTTGGCGGCAGGGCTGGCTTGCCGTCTTGCGCCTGGCATTCTCGCCACCGCGCTGGCCGCCGCCGTCGTGATGTACGATCGGCTTGGAGCAACTAAGCGAGTCGGCCCCATCGGGCCGCTGCTGATGGGCGGATGCCGCGCGTTAAACGTGTTGCTGGGCATGAGCGCCGCCGAACCAGTTCGTGAGATCCAGCCCTTGGTTGCCGTCGGCTTCGGAATTTATATTGCTGGCATCACCTGGTTTTCTCGCAGCGAAGCGACGACCAGCAAGCGGCTTCACCTTGCCGGGGCGCTGGCAACCATGCTCGGCGGCATGGCAATGCTGTGGTGGTCGCCGCGAATGATGCCGCAAGAAATGCTTCTGCCGCTGCTGCAATCGCGGCCGCAAAACTGGGCGTTGCTCTGGGCGCTGCTCGCCTGGATCATCGGTTGGCGGGCTTTTCGGGCGATTCTTCGGCCACAGTCGGCCTATGTACAAGCCGCGGTAAAAACGGGTATTTTGTCGATCATCGTGCTCGATGCCGTCATCGTGTTCGGGGTTCGCGGGCCGCTCGCGGCGGTCGCAGTGTTGATGTTGCTGCTGCCGACGATCCTCCTCGGCCGATGGATATATTCCACGTGAGGCGAATTGCAATGGAAGACTCAATCAAGATCATCGAGTGCCTCCATTCTTCATGTGGCGATTTGCATTTTGCATTCTTTCCCTAAACCATAACCCTTCCGCCATGTCCCTCATTTTTCTTTCCATTCCTGGACTGCGCGAGCGCGACCTCGCTTCAATGCCCAAGCTCTGCGAAATGACGCGCCGCGGCGAACGGGCGGCTCTTATTCCGAGCTTCCCTGCCGTCACGTGCCCCGTGCAAGCGAACATGACCACCGGCAAATTGCCGTCCGAGCACGGCGTTATCGCCAACGGCTTTTACTGGCGCGACAAGCAGCAGGTCGAAATGTGGACGGCGTGGAACGATTGCATCCTCTCACCGCAGATTTGGGATATTTTGCATCAGCACGATCCGGAGTTGAAAACCGCCGTCTGGTTTCCGCTGCACAGCAAAGGCTGCCACGCCGATCTGATTTGCACCCCTGCACCGGTTCATAACCCCGACGGCAGCGAGTCGCTGTGGTGCTACACGCGGCCTACTGAAATGTATGGCGAGCTGCGCGACAAGCTCGGCCATTTTCCGCTACAACATTTTTGGGGCCCGCTGGCGAATATCAAAAGCACGGCGTGGATTATCGACTCGGCCATCGTCGCCGCGAAAGAACAGCAGCCCGACTTTTTCTACATTTACCTGCCCCACCTCGACTACGCCGCCCAGAAATTCGGCCCCAATAGTCCCGAAGCCGCCAAGTCGGTCGCCGAACTCGATGCTGAACTCGGCAAATTATTCAATTCATTGGCCGCAGCCTACGCGCCGTCCGCATCTCCTGGCGAAGTCGCCGCCGCGGCCGATCCGATTTACATCGTCGCCAGCGAATACGCCATCGTCCCGGTCGATCACGTGACCTACCCCAATCGAGTCCTGCGCGAAGCGGGGCTATTGAAAGTTCACGAAGCAGAAGGGGGCGAACTGCTCGATCTCGCGGCCAGCAAAGCCTGGGCCATGGTCGATCATCAGCATTCGCACATCTTCACCGATCCCAACGACACCACCACGATCGATGCGGTGTGCCAGCTCTTCGCAGGAAAAGAAGGCATCGCCGAAGTCCTCAGCGGCGACGAACTTTCGCGCTACCACCTCAACCACGAGCGCGCTGGGCAAGTCTTGCTCGTCTCTACTGCAAACAGTTGGCAGGCCTATTATTGGTGGCATGACGGCGCACGCGCTCCGAAGTTCGCCCGCACCGTCGATATCCACCGCAAACCTGGCTACGACCCCGTCGAACTCTTCTTCGACCCGGCCACGCGCAGCATCCCGCTTGACGCCACCCTCGTCCGCGGCTCGCACGGCGCGCCGGTCGAAAGCGAAAGTGGGCAAGGCGTCGTCCTCACGTCCCACCCCGACATGCTCAATAGCCAACTCCTGCGCGACACGCAACTTTGCGACGTGGCGCTGCGGCAGTTTGGATGCTAGCCTGCATTTCTCGGTGCGCCACGGAAAAAGGTTGTCCGATTTGGCATAAGTTGTTGATTAATACTGTTGCCATCCGACGATCTGTCGAAGGTTGCCTTGCACCATCGGAGTGTGTCCAAATTCGCCGCTCCATACGACCAGCGTTTCCGCAAAGGCCACGCCGACGCCAACATCAGCCTCTTACGGCGCACGGCACAAAGCCTGCTGAAAATCAACTCGATCGAGAAGGTCGGCATGAAGACCAAACGCCTCTGCGCTGCGAGGGACGACGACTATCGACTGCAAGTTCCCTACGGAAAGTGCGTTAACATGCAATCGTCCTGGGTATCGACCGAATGCTGGCTGCGACACGACGCTAAAGGTACAATGATCGCCGTAGCAGGAATGTTAGGCAAGAAAATGTTGGATTTTTAGCAACAAGAAAATTGAAGGCTAGATATTTTCACTTCGCCCTTGTGAGGAAGTGCAAAGGAACCAGTCGCTTTTTCAATCGCGCGGATCGGGATTCGGAAAAGTGCCAACAGGGGCCGCATCGAATCGAAAAATCGGAGCAAATGATGCTAGCTCGCAGGTTCGTTTCCGCTTGGGGGATCGTCGCTTTTTTGCTCGGCTGCCTGTCGGCTGTCGCCGACGATTGGCCGCAGTGGCGGGGACCAACGCGCGACGGAGTTTGGCGGGAAGAGGGCATTTTGAACAAGTTCGCCGCGCCGCAGTTGGCGATCCGTTGGCGACAAAAAATCGGCCCTGGTTACAACGGGCCGACCGTGGCCGACGGGTTGGTTTACGTGATGGACCGCCAGGTGGAGCCGCAGCCGGTTGAGCGGGTGCATTGTTTCGATGCGGCCACGGGCGAACCGAGATGGAACTACTCCTACGATTGCGTCTACAACCAAGTCGGCTATCAGGCTGGCCCGCGCGCCGCGGTGACCATGGATACTGGCAAGGCGTATTCTCTCGGTACAATGGGGCACCTGTTTTGTTTCGACGCCCATTCGGGCGATATGCTTTGGAAAAAGGACTTGAATGCCGAATATCAGATTCAAATGCCAATTTGGGGCATTGCTGCTTCGCCGCTGATCGATGGCCAGCGATTGATTTTGCAAATCGGCGGTAAGCACGCATGCGTCGTCGCATTGAATAAAGACACCGGCACGGAAGTTTGGAAGGCTCTCGACGATCGAGCGCAGTATTCAGCGCCGATCATCATTCAGCAGGCTGGCCAACCCGTGTTGGTTGTCTGGACGGGAGATGCCGTCGTCGGACTTAACCCGACCGATGGCCGAGTTTTCTGGCGCGAACCAATGAAGCCATCGCAAATGCCCATTGGCGTCGTGACGCCGACGGTGGCAAACAGCCGGCTGTTTGTATCGTCGTTCTACGATGGCTCATTAATGTTGAAGCTGCATCAAGACGCTCCAACCGTCGAGCGAGTTTGGCGCGAGATGGGCATTGATGAGCAGCACACGAAAGGCCTGCATTGCATGATCGGCACACCGATCTTGGCGGGCGATTTCGTGTACGGCGTCGATAGCTACGGAGAGCTGCGCTGCTTGAATGCCGACACGGGCGAGCGAATTTGGGAAAGTCTCAAAGCGGTTCCCAAAGCGCGGTGGAGCACGATTCACATGGTTGAAAATGGCGGGCGCATTTTTATGTTCAATGAACGCGGTGAGCTTCTGATCGCAAAGCTGTCTCCCCAGGGGTTCGAGGAGCTTAGTCGGGCCAAACTGATCGAACCCACGCGCGACCAGCTCGGCCAGCGCAAGGGGGTCTGCTGGTCGCATCCGGCCTTTGCGAATCGCTGCATTTTTGCACGCAACGACAAAGAAATCGTCTGCGTTAGCCTGTCGGCCATGTAGCAGCGCCTCTTCCGCAGCGTCCACGAGGTTGAATCGGCCGATATTGACCAAAATTCGCCGTGCGCCGGTCATGTTTCAGCCTCTGGTACCCCGTGCAAAGCCGCTATTTGGATGGGGTTGATGGCGGCTATTTGTCCGCATTGGCTCTCTTCCACAGTTGACGGGATTTGTCAAGGCCGATACATTTCTAAAGGTTTTAGGCTTTTAGCCGAACGAATCGGCAAGCCGATCCGGCATCGTTCAATGAATATTTTTGCTGGTTTGAGTTGGGTTGATCGGGTGCGGCTGAATTGACGAGTGAGCAATTTGGCTGCGTCGGGGTAAATGGCCGTCGAGGGAACGTCGGGTGCAAATTCGCCACCGTGCCAATCGGGCCGCTCGGTCTGAAGGACCATGGGCCAATCGAGTCGAAGTATTGGCACCGGCGAAAATCAACCTCTTCTTCGAAGTCATTGGCCGACGCGCTGACGGGTTTCACGAAATCGAAACCCTCATGGTTCCCATCAGCCTTTGCGACACGCTCGTTGTCGAGGACGATCCGACCGGCGAGATTGCGCTGCAAGCCTCATGGGTAACAGGACTTAACAACCATCGACAGGGCTTGGTGGGCGGCGCTTTGGCGACCGACAACCTGCCAGCAATGCCCGAAGGAGATGAAAACATTGTCGTGCGTGCGGCCCGACTGCTCGCACGGGCCGCTGGAATTCGTCGCGGCGTCAGGGTGAGATTGGTGAAGCGGATTCCATCGGCGGCCGGCTTGGGAGGAGGGTCGAGCGATGCCGCTGCGACCCTAGTCGCGGCCAACTGCGTATGGAATTTGAGTTGGCCGCTCGATCGACTGACCGAAGTAGCTGCTCAATTGGGCAGCGACGTGCCTTTTTTTCTTGCTGGCGGACCAGCCGCGTGCCGTGGCCGAGGCGAGAAAGTCGAGCCGATTGCCGGACTGGGAATGTTACATTTTGTGGTAGTCAGGCCGCCGGAAGGGCTTTCGACGGCCGCGGTTTATCGGGCCTGTCAGCCCGGCAAGCCGTCTACCTCGTTGAATCGAGTCGTTGCGGAGTTGACCTGTCGAAACTGGACGGCGCTTGGGCCCATCGCGTTCAACGGCTTGTTAACTTCCGCGCGAGAGTTGTCGCCAAGCGTCGGAAGGGTGCTCGATCGATTGAAAGAGACCGCATGCCCGCTGGTTGGCATGAGCGGCAGCGGCAGCAGTTGTTTTGCCATCGCCCGCAACAGCCGCGATGCAAGACAATTGGCACGGCGATTGCGAAATGAAGGAATCGGGCGAACTTGGACGGTTCGGTCCATGCAGCAGGGGAACAATTTTATGGAGGCGTTTATTCGGTAGGAGGCGTCGGCAGAATTGCCGAACGCGAAATAAGCGTCGTTCAAGCGGAGCTTTTATAGGGAAGCTCGCTCAAGGGAAATTGGGCGAGCGTGAATTGCGCAAGGAGAACGGCTGTGGAAATCACTGAAGTCCGCATCAAGTTAATGGACGAGCCAGGCGAGCGATTGCAGGCATTTTGCTCAATTACGTTCGACGACTGCTTCGTCATCCGAGATCTGAAAATCATCGAGGGTGCCAACGGTCCATTCGTGGCCATGCCCAGCCGCAAGCTCACGTCGCATTGCCCGCAGTGCGGTTCGAAAAATCACTTGCGTGCGAATTTCTGCAATGAATGCGGCGCGAAGTTGAATCCCAACCGCGCGCCGTTGGACGAGGACGGCCGAGCAAAGCTGTATGCCGATATCGCGCATCCCATCAACAGCATGTGTCGCGAGGCCATTCAGGATCGCGTAATTCGCGAGTTTCGCGAAGAGCAGGAACGGGCCAAGCAGCCGGGCTACGTTTCGCGTTACGACGATTTCGACATCGACGATTATCCTGCGGCGCGCGGCAATCGCGGAGCGGCGCGCAACCATCCGACGACCAACTACGCACGCCTAGGTAGCGAGCGCTCGCCACGGGCGCAAAACTCTCAGCCAGGACCAAGAGGGCCGCATCGGACGTCGGTGAAATCCCCTTCGCATCACCTACCCGCCAGAGATGTTCCGCCCAGCAACGACGATGGAGGATCGTGCTCGGATAAACTCGATGAGTTCGGTGCTGGAATCTTTTAACTCATGGGGGATCGATCCCGCCGCGATTCCACGGATGGCATCGGCAGATTCTCAGCACACCCTTGCCAACGCCGCGAACGGCGCCGTATTTTTTCACGGCCCCGATCATATAATTGCTGCAGGTCGGATAAAATCGGCACTGTCGGCCCACGAGCGGGCTGAGAGTCCACTGATAGACTTTCACCGCCGCAATCACCAGCCAGGCCGGCACATGCACGAGGCTGACCCATAAGAACTTCATCGAGCGAACCATGCCGTCATCGAATCCGTCTTGGCATAGGCCGCGACCTATGTCGATTTCGCCCACGGAATCGCTGGAATCGGGGTGGGTAAAACAAACCCATTGGCCAATGGAAGTGGTATCAGCGCGAGTGGCGAAGGAATTCGCCTCCGATCCATGATTTCCATTTGGCTGGCGAAGGGCATCACCTAAAATTTTAGCCCTGAATCTTCTCCCGCCAATATTGTATCTTGGGCGGCGACGCGGCGACGCGGCAAATCGCCCTCGCCAACAAGTGTCGTTCCATCATTTGCCTTCATTTTATCGACTCGTCCGCATGATCGATAATGCTCCCGTCAAATCGCTCGAGTTCAAGGGCCTCACGATCGAGGGCTACTCGCGGGCCGCCGTGCAAACCTATTGGCGGCTGCCCGAAATGAAGTTGGGATTCGATTTGGGGTTGCAGCCGTGGGCATTTATGGGAACCGAAACGTGGTTCGTGTCGCATTGCCATCTCGATCACATCGCCGCCCTGCCAGTGTACGTCGCCCGGCGTCGGATGATGAAAATGACGCCGCCGACCATCTATCTGCCCGAATACGCCGTCGAGCCAGCCGAGCGGATTTTGAAATTGTTCACGCGACTGGACGGCGGTCGGATGCCCTGCAACCTGGTGGCGACCAAGCCGGGAGACGAAATCGACCTGTCGCGGGAACACGTTGTCACGGTGTCGGCCACCGAGCATCGAGTGCCGTCGCTGGGGTTTGTCGTGTGGGACCGTCGTCACAAACTGAAACCCGAGTTTCATGGCCTGCCGGGAGACAAAATCCGCGACCTGAGGCAGGCCGGCACCGAAGTGACGGCCGAGGTGCGCGTGCCGCTGCTGGCCTATTTGGGAGACAGCGCCCCTGGCGGACTCGACCGCTGCCCGGCGATGTACGAGGCCCGCGTGCTGATTACCGAGTTGACGTTCATCGCCCCTTCTCACCGCAAGGAAAAAATCCACAAATTTGGCCATATCCATCTGGACGACCTGCTGGAACGCCGCGAACGATTCAAGAACGAACTGATTATCGCGGCCCATTTCAGCGCGCGGTACACCGGCAAGCGCATCCGGCACCTGGTCGAGCGACGAATTCCCGACATGCTGGGCGGGCGGCTGCATTTGTGGGTTTGAGAGCGAGGGCGCTATGCGGCAGGCAGCAGGCGACAGGCAGGCGAAAGTTTCGTCGCGATCCGCATATATTCACGTGCCGTTTTGTCAGCATCGCTGCGGGTATTGCAACTTCACTTTGGTAGCCGGTCGCGATGATTTGATCGAACCATTTCTCTCGTCGCTCGAACGCGAATTGGGCTTCCTGGGCCAGCCTTGCGAAGTGGATACGCTGTTTCTCGGCGGTGGCACGCCGACGCATTTGCGCGGCGATCAGTTGCGGCGACTATTGGAAATTGTGCTGCGATGGCATCCGCTGTCGAAAGTGGCTGAATTCAGCGTCGAGGCGAATCCGAGCGATATCGACGCGGAAACGGTTGATATTCTGGCGAACAGCGGCACGACGCGGCTCAGCTTGGGCGCACAGTCGTTGCACGCCGAGAAACTGCGATTGCTGGAGCGCGATCATACGGCCGAGCAAATCGCCACCGCAATTGATATTGCGGGAAGCCGTCGGCTCGATGTATCGCTCGATCTGATTTTCAGCGCGCCCGGCGAAACGCTCGCTCAGTGGCGGGGCGACCTGCAAGCGGCCATCGGCCTTTGCCCCGATCATATTTCCACCTACGGGCTGACCTTGGAGCGGGGCACGACGTTTTGGAATCGCCTGCGCGCCGGCCATTTACAACCACTGGGGGAAGAGGAAGAACGGCAAATGTACGCGACGGCCATCGACGACCTAACCGCCGCGGGCTTCGAGCATTACGAAGTTTCTAATTTTGCCCGGCCCGGAAAGCGCTGCCATCACAACGAGGTCTATTGGACCGGCGGCGAGTACTTTGCCGCCGGACCGTCGGCCGCTCGGCACATCGACGGTGTGCGAGAAACCAACGTTCGCAGCGTGACGGCATGGCTGCAAAAGCTGTCGGCTGGCCAACGGCCAATTGCCGAGCAAGAGCGACTTTCGCCGGAAGATCGTGCGCGCGAACTACTCGTATTCGGCTTGCGGCGATTGCAAGGCGTTCGGCGGGGCTGGTTTGCCGATCGAACCGGCTACGAAATCGACAAACTGTTTGCCGTTCCGTTACGGCGATTTGTCGTTGCCGGACTGCTGGCGGACGACGGCGACACCGTGCGGCTGACGCGCGAAGGGCTGTTTGTCAGCGATGCACTCTGGCCGCATTTTCTTGGCAAGTAATTCGCAGTGGGCACGATGATCGCCGTGGGTAGTTCGGCTTTGAGCGGGCGGCAGATCAATTTCGTAGGACCAGTTTCAAATAGGTAGACTGGTCGGGCGTGAGCATTTCTGCGGCACCGAGTGGCAACAGCGTCGTGCTGTCCAGCTTCGCGCCATGTTGGAAGATTGCATCATGGCCTGCCGTACTCTCGAAAGGCTCGCAAAACGAAACGCCCACCAGCGATGCACCGGAAAAATTGGCTCCGCGCAGATTGCTGCCGCGGAAATCCGCGCCTTCGACATCGGCGCCGACAAAGCTGGCGGACGACAAATCGGCGTCCTCAAAGTGGGCATTCGAGAGGTTGGCGCCGTCAAAGTTTGCCTTGGACAGCTTCGCGCGGCGAAAATTGGCGTTTCGCAAGATCGCCCGGCTCGCGGTCAGGCCCGATAGGTCGAACTGGGCCGCCGCCAAGTTTCGCAGTTCTTGGCTGCGGATGTCGCGCGCGGCCAGCATGACTTGGGCCTGCTGCTTGGTCAATCCTGTGGCGACATATCGCTGCTCGCGCCACGGGTCGGCCCGGTTGTGATAGCCGGCGACGCTTTCCCAGTAGCCAAGTCGATCGTCGGCGAGTAGCTCAATCGCCGCTAGCCATTTCAAGCTCTTATAAAAATATCGCCCCGGCACAACAACGCGCACCGGCCCACCATGTTCAACCGGCAGCGGCTCGCCATTGACTTCCAACGCCAACATCGTGTCCAGTTCCAGAGCGTCGGCTAGCGGCAGCGATGTGCTGTGATGCCGATGGCTGTGTGCGACCAGCGAAATATACCGAGCCGATGGCTGCGGCAAGGCGCGGTCGAGAATCGACTGGAGCGTAACGCCGCCAAATCGAACGCCGGGTTTTGACCAGCGCGTGACGCAGTGGATGTCGACGACTTGCTCGACCCAGCCGAATTTTCTTAGCCCGCCCAGCGCGAGAATTTGAGGGTTGGAAACCAACCCGGCAACGTGGATGATCCACGGATCGAGCGCGCCGTTTGGCGCTCGCTCGCCAACCAGCGGCCACTTGTCGCAGGCAACGAGTTGTTGGCCGGGCGGAAGCATGTCTGTTCCATGGCGCGGCCGTCAGGCCGCAGTCACCTTGAAGGGGAAGCAGCCGCGGTGGTGGAGAAGTAGATGAAAAACGGAACTGCTCACGATCGCTAATCTGTATTTTTTATCAGTACGCTCCTGGCTTTAGGAGAAGTTCAATCGAGACCGAGTACGGGGTCGGAAGATCGGCGCTCAACCCGAATCTACGATGCAGCCTTACGGCCCAAGGGTGGCAAGGGCGGGCATTTTTCCCCGAATCCTCTTATTTGTGTTCACCCAATAACTCGGCCACTTTCGGTTCAATGGCATCGGCCCATATCTGGTAACCCTGAGGTGAAAGATGGAGCAAGTCGGGCATAATTTCTTTTGATAGCGTGCCATCCGCGTTCAAAAATTTCGGGCCAATATCGAGATACACGACGTTGCTGCCGTCAGAAAGCTTGGAAATCTTCGCGTTTACCTTGCCGATCTTTGCACGCATTTCGCTATCGGGCTTCGCGTCGCGAGGGAAAATACCGAGCAGTAGGATTTTGGTTTCGGGCAAAGCGGTTCGAATTTTTTTGACGATCGCCTCGATGCCGGCGGCAATTTCATCCGGCGCGTTGCCGGCGGGAACATTGTTCGTGCCGATCATGATGACCGCCAGCTTCGGTTTGATGCCGTCGATGTTGCCGTTTTCCAGTCGCCAGAGGACGTGTTGGGTGCGGTCGCCGCCGATGCCGAGGTTCATTGCTTTGCGGCCATCGTAGAATTTCCGCCAAACATCTTTACCCTCGCCTTCCCAGCCTTGGGTAATCGAGTCGCCGATGAAAATCAGGTCCACCTTACCCTGCTTGGCGCGCGCATTAAAACTTTCGTGGCGTTTTTCCGTGCCCTGATGAAGCATGGGACTCGTTGCCGAGTTTTTTTCGGCGGCTTGGCGCTGGGCCAATACGACGCACGGAGTGACGGTCGAAAGAAAGGCGACGGCGATCAAAGCTGGCAGGGCAGGCGCAACATCGGAATTCATCTCAAAATTTCCTTTCGGCAGGAGGGAGGAGAACACTTGGCGGGACGGTCTTAGCATACGAGGCGAATCGTCAAGAAGGAAGGAGTTTTTTGCGTTTGAACCAGCATTTTCACGCCAAGCATGGCCGCCGCACCCATGTTTTTTCCGCAAGCTAGTTGAGTCTGCCAGGGCGCAGGAGTATCTTAGATGCGGTCTGTTCTACGCCGGTAACGACGCAGCAACCTCAGGCTCCCCACCCGCCATCCCACCCTTTTGGCATCGACCATGGAAAAAGCTTGCTCTGTGCGGCGCGCCGCCTGCTTGCTGGCTGCCATCGTTGCATTTTCCTCGGCGGTTCGTGCGGCAGGTATCACGATCACGGTCGAGGCCGGCAAGTTCGATCGACGGCATTCACCGATCGTCGTTCCAATCACACAGAAAAATCTTGACCTCGGAAACGTCGTCGTCGCGGGCGCTGAGCGGAAATGCCTGTCGCAAGTCACTGGTCCGAGCCTGCTCGCTGCACCGAACGCCGTGAACGAACTGCATTTTATCTTGCCGTCGGAAGACGCGGGGCAAAGCAAGCTATTCAAGACAACCGAGGTTCAACTCAAACCACCGGCCAGCTTTCGATGGGAAGAACACCCCGGCGAGTCCATGGACTTGTTTGATGGCGCTCGCCTGGTGCTAACGTATATCTGCAAGCCGCTCGATGAATCGTCGCCGGAAGCGCGCGAGGCAACATTGAAGCCGTTTCATCATGTGTACGACCCGTCGGGCAAGGTGTTGTTGACCAAAGGCCCCGGCGGGCTGTTCACGCATCATCGCGGGCTGTTTTTCGGTTTCATGAAAGTTACCTACGACGGCGACAAAGTTTGCGACGTGTGGCATTGCCGCGACGGTGCTTACCAGCGACACGAAAAAGTGATTTCCAGCGAGGCGGGACCGGTGCTGGCGCGGCAGCGTTCCGCAATAAGCTGGCACGGCAGAGCAAGCGAGCTATTTGCCAACGAAGAGCGTGAACTGACGGTTTACCATGTGCCGGACGGAACGTTGATCGATTTTGCGTCGCGCGTCGCGCCGCTCAGCGGAACAATGAAAGTTGACGGCGATCCGCAACATGCCGGGTTTCAATTTCGCGCCGCACAAGAGGTGGCGATGCAGACGCAAACGGGTCAAGACGATGCCGTCAACCGCAGGTTCATTGCCAAAGGGAAGTTGCAACCCAACCCGCAAACGTACTACTTGCGCCCCGACGGCAAAGGCAAACTCGGCGAAACTCGCAATTGGGACGCGAAGACGCCTGAGATCAACACGGTCAATTTGCCGTGGAACGCCATGAGCATCGTCGTCGGTGGCCAGCGGTATACGGTAGAATATATGGACTCGCCCAACAATCCGAAGGAAGCTCGCTACAGCGAACGGGATTACGGCCGTTTTGGCTCGTACTTCGTCGCCGAAGCGACCCCAGCAGCGCCGCTCGAAGTTCGCTATCGCCTATGGATTCAATCGGGCGAAATGACGATCGAACAAGCAGCGGCAAAGGATGCCGATTTTGACGAACCACCGAAAGTCACCGTAACGCAATTTCCCGATTCGTCCTCGAACAGCACCGGAAACCACGCACCATGAAACTTCATTTACTGCTTTTTGCCTGTTGCATCTGTCTGTTTTTGTCCGCAGCTTTGGCTCACGCCGCCGATAATACGCCGCCGGCAGGGTTCACCCCGCTGTTTAACGGCCAAGACTTGACCGGTTGGAAAGGCTTGGTCGCCGATCCTCCGAAGCGTGCCAAGATGACGGCCGAGCAACTGGCCGCGGAGCAGGAAAAGGCCGACCAGAGCATGCGAGAACATTGGAAGGCCGTCGATGGCGTGCTACTGTTCGACGGCAAAGGCGACAACCTTTGCACAAGCAAAGATTACGGCGATTTTGAGATGTTGGTCGACTGGAAGATCGAACCAAAAGGCGATAGCGGCATTTACCTCCGCGGCTCGCCGCAGGTTCAAATTTGGGATACCGCCAACGCCAACGCCGACGTTGGTTCGGGCGGGCTATATAACAATCAAAAAAATCCCAGCAAGCCTTCCGATAAGGCAGATCGTCCGGTCGGCCAGTGGAATACGTTTCGCATCCGCATGGTCGGCGACAAGGTAAGTGTCTGGCTCAACGGCAAACAAGTCGTCGATAACGTAACAATGGAGAATTACTGGGATCGCGACAAGCCCATCGATCCGACCGGTGCCATCGAACTGCAAAACCACGGCAATACACTCTATTTCAAGAATATCTACGTGAAAGAGTTATAGCGGGCGGGCGCACTCGCCCTGGACGAAATGGAGTCGGCGATATTTACGGGCTGCGCGCTGCCTTGGCTCAGGAAATGCATCCTTGCGCCCCGCCAGCCGAATGGTATCGCAAACTGGCGATGCAAAATCCAAGGATGGCTCGCCAGACCCGTTGACTAGAACCGCGGAATCTCCACCCGCGTTCCGCCGCTCACCGCCGATTCGTGAGCGCAAATGCCCGTCATCGTCCAGTTGGCGCTTGTTTCCGCGTCTGGCCGTGCAGGGCGTTCTTCCACGATCGACATCAAAAATTCGTGAGCCAAGTGCGGGTGCGAGCCGCCGTGGCCAGCGCCTTGCGTAAACGACAAATGTTGCGTTCCGTCCAAGTCGTAGACGCCCTTCTTCGTGAATTTGCGAATCGACCGCGGCAGCAGATGAGCGTAGTCGGGCACTTTGACGCGCTGCGGAATTTCCGCTTCCGTGCGCGGCGTTTCCGCAGTGTTCTTGGTATGGATCGTCGGCTTTTCGTGCTCGATTTGCTGCCACTCGAAGCTCTTTTTGTCGCCGTAGGCGTCGAAACTTTCGCGGTATTGCCGGGCCACGTCGAACAAGCTGCGAGTCACTTCGGCGACCACGTCGCTATCGCGCATCTTGAACGTCGCCGTCTCGATCGCATACGGGCTGTTGTAGTGCCGGACTAGTTCTTCACGAATTCGCCCCGAACCGTGGCAAACGACGCTCTCCGCCAGCTTATTCATCAGCGCCAAACACGGGCTGACGCAATGCGTCGCGTACCACATCGGCGGCAAGCCGGGCCAATAGTTGGGCCAGCCGTCCATGTCTTGCTGGTGCGAGCCGCGGAGGAACTGGATGCGGCCAAGCTCACCTTTGTCGTACATTTCCTTGACGAACAGAAACTCGCGGCTATAGACGACGGTTTCCATCATCATGTAGTTCTTATTGGCGCGACGCTGAGCTTCAACAATCCGCCGGCATTCGTCGAGCGAAGTTCCCATCGGCACCGTGCAGGCGACGTGCTTGCCGGCGTCAAGCGAAGCGATTGTCTGCGCGGCATGATCGGGAATTGGCGAATTGATGTGAACCGCGTCCACTTTAGGATCGGCCAGTACGTCCTCCAGCTTCGTGTATCGTGTTTCCACTTTGAACACGTCGCCGACCTTGTTCAGTTCGGCCTCGTTGCGGCGACAGATGGCGTACATCTCGGCATGGGGATGTCGCTGATAAAGGGGAATAAATTCCGCTCCGAAGCCTAAACCGACGATTGCCACGCGAACTTTTTTCTTGGCCATTGTTATTGCGTAGAAGTATGGGGAAAGTTGATCGGTGTCCGCCGTTTCGTCCCAAACGCTCCATTGGCTGCGTCAAGGCGCCCCCAATCAGACACCAACCGCGACCGCAATGAGAGCAATTGTTTGGCAGCGAATTTACCCCACTTTCCATCTAGAATCAAGGAACCTGGGGCAGTACATAGGGGGGTTTTCCGGCCCAAGGTAGAGCGAATTGGCAGCCTGCCGCACAAACCAAATGGATGCCGAAGACGGATTGAAAACCGATCTACCGCTACGGGTGCTCCACGTTTCGGGCTGCCCGTCGTGCCTCGACTCCAAAGCAGACTGCGATGGGACTCGAAGTCGAATGCCGCCGACTGGCATCGCGCGCCGCAGCCGCGTAGTATGGTTAAAGGCGGAGGCAAACTGCGGTCTTTTCGCTTGGAGCGATGCTTTTGTGACATTTTTCTTCCTAATTTCTTTGGCCTTGGCCGGCCAAGTCGATGGCGCGGCAGCAGATGATCGAGCCGCCGAAGTTCGTCGGTTGGTGCGGCAACTTGATGCCGCGGAGTTGAGCGCGCGGAATGGGGCCGAGGAAAAACTCATCGGCATGGGCGTCGAGGTGCTCGATCGGTTGCCGAATCAGCCTGGCGGCTCGGCGGAGATCGAACTACGGCTGAAGCGGATTCGCCAAACCATCGAGAAACAAACTGCCGCCGTTTCGGTGCAAGGCTCAGCAGTGAGCTTGGCTGGTTCGATGAGACTGTCCCAAGCGCTTGCCGCGATCGAAAAGCAAACCGGCAACAAAGTGGTTGACTACCGCGAGCAATTTGGCCAGCAAGTCACCGATCCTGAGGTGACGACCGATTTTGAAAAAACGCCCTTTTGGCAAGCCCTGGATACGTTGCTCGATCGCGCGAACATGACGACTTACAACTACGCCCACGATGCGGATCTGTCGTTGATCGCGAAATCGCCGGAGCAACTCGCTCGAGCGCCGAGGGCCGATTATGTCGGTCCGCTGCGGCTGGAAGTGGCGAGAGTGACCGCCGAGCGCGTACCGGGCGTGAAGAACAGCGGCTCGCTAAAGCTCGCGCTCGAAATTGCCTGGGAGCCGCGACTGCGACCGATCTTGTTTCAGCAGGCACTTGCCTCGCTCAAGGCGACCGATGACCGAGGCCACCTGGTCAAGCCGGCGCAAGACGAAGGGGAACTCGAAGCCCCAGCGCCACAGGGGACAGCGGTGCAGATGGAATTGCCGTTTGAATTGCCGCCACGCTCCGCCAAGTCGATTCACTCGCTCAAGGGTTCGCTGACGGCGCTGATGCCCGGTAAGATTGAAACGTTCGAGTTCGGCGATCTGGCAGCGGCCGCCAAGCCCGATTCGAAGCCAGTCGAGAAGAGAATTGCAGCGGCCACCGTCACGCTCGACGACGTCCGGCGGAATCATGAGGTTTGGGAAGT